>JASJDR010000200.1 GCA_030065615.1 Xenococcus sp. MO_188.B8
GGGAGCTATTTCGTTTCTTCTTGTGGTGGCGTTACCATAGAAACACTCAAAAAATATCTTGAGACGCAGGATAGACTAAACACCAAAATTCATCCCGCCACTAAAGTGGGGGACTTCTTTTGGCAGAATGTTAAATTAGTATTAAGCTCCTCTACCATTTCACCCTTAATCTTTTCCCTCTCTCTACTAGTTAATGTCCAATAGTGAAAAATCAAAATATCTCCCTAGTCTACTGCTTATTCTGCTCTGTATGCTCGGAGGATGTAATCTCAATTCCCAAATCTCAAGTTCGGCTTCTCCAGACCCAAAAATTACTCAATCAAAGCAAAAATCGCAACTTACGACAGTGGATGTCAAAATTGCTCAGGTAGGAAACCTCAGTAATTCTAGAGAATATGTAGGTACCACTGAACCAATCAGAGAAACTTTATTGCGATCGCAAGTAGAAGGTAAGTTATTAGAATTAACCGTAGAAGTAGGAGATCGTGTTAGTAAAGGTCAAGTAATCGGCAGATTAGATAGTAGCTTATTAACCGCCGCTGTAAATCGAGAAACCGCAGAACTTGCGAGCCTAGAGTCAGAATTAGCTAGTGCCAGAATTAGGGTCAAAAACGCCGAACTGGCCTTAGAAGAAGCTTTACTTAGACTAGCACAGGCCAAAAGCGATGCTCAACGCTATAGTGAATTAGCAGAAAAAGGTCTCATATCATCTCAAGAAGCAGAATCTTTTCAAACTACGGCAGAAGTTGCCGAAAAAACAGTGTTAGTCGCTCAGGAATCAATTAATATCGCCAAGCAAGCCGTGACTGCTAGTATCGGACAAGTCGAATCGCAAAAAGAAGCGATCGCAGAAGCTGCTCAACGTCAAGCTTATAGCCAATTAGTTGCGCCAGCTACGGGAATTGTGACGACTAAGATCAACGAACCAGGTAATTTAATCCGAGAAGGAGAAGAAATTATCGAGATTGGGGATTTTAGTCAGGTAAAAGTGGTGGTTCCGCTTTCTGAGTTAGATTTAGGGCAAATTAGTTTAGGTAAATCGGCTTCCTTAACATTTGATGCTTTTGGGGAGCGTATTTTTACAGGAGAGATCAGTCGCATTGCTCCCGCCGCAAATTCTAGTACGCGACAAATACCAATCGAAATCACAGTGAGCAATTCTGAAAACCAAATTAAAGGAGGATTACTCACCAGAGTTACCCTAGCGGCTAATGATGCTACTAAGGTGATCATTCCTGAATCCGCTGTTGTGGAGGATAATTATATTTTTGTCCTGACCCAAGAAGATTTAGCCGCCAAACAAGGAGTTGTTAGCAAAAGAAAAATTGTCATTAGCGATCGCTTAGAAGGTAAAGTAGCAATTACCACAGGACTCAAGCCGCAGGAAAAATTTGTTCTCCGTACAGGTCAACCTTTAACCGACGGAGAAACCGTTTCTCTTAGCATCCTCTCAGAATAACTGATTGCTACTTACTGATCATTAATCTGTTCAGCTTCGGGGCAATCTTCAGACACCATAAGTTCTGTGGAACTTTTTGGAACAGAAGCTAGTTTTCTAGTGACAGCACCAATACTATCTAATCGCACCATTTCTTCCCAAGAACTAACTTCGTCTTCATCCTCGGTTTCATAACGGATGGTCACAAGATCGCCCTCGAAATCAACAATGGTACCGTTTTCAATCCATCTTTGTTGATCTCGTAAAAAAAGGCAAACCTCACGGCCATCTTGATAAAGTTGATAAATCTTGCGATGTAGCATGAGTTCTCCTATAAAAAATGACTCCTCTAAATTTGGGATTCAGCTCTAATATACCTAATGATTTATTATTGTTACATAATTTTGTGGTGAATTTTTGTGGGGAAACTGTCCCAAATTGCTTTAATGTCTACTGTATAGCTGAGATTATCGATTATTCAGATTCTGCTAAATGTTCTGCCACAGATCAATAAATCTCACACATAATGATCTAAAAGACAATAATAAAATTTTCTTCCTTGTTTTTGATAATTAACCAATCTTAGCGATCGCAAAGTGCGTAATTGATGGGATACTGCCGACTCACTCATATCCAAAATATCCCCTAAATCACAGACACATAGTTCTTATTGCGTCAATAAGGACAAAATTTGTAAATGATTATTATCTCCTAGTAAACGCATATATAAATATTAACTCATATGTTGAGCAAAAATTATTTTTTTAAGGCTTGCAATTAGCAACTTGTATTTGTTATGCTAGTTTGGCGCAATAAAGAAAGCGTTTGCCAGGATAGCTCAGGTGGTAGAGCAGAGGACTGAAAATCCTCGTGTCGGCGGTTCAAGTCCGCCTCCCGGCATGTTGTTGTACTGTACATTAAAGAATTATTTGTCAGATTTAAAGAATTAATGTCACAAAAATATGATTGGAGTTCATTTTAAGTAATAAATTGTAATTTTAGAAATAATTATTGCCTTGTTTTTAGGTATAGCGATCGCCTTTCTTGGCTTAGGAAGTAATGATTTTGGTTGCCCTTGCTTTAGACCATAACCCCGAAATCGTTACTATTGCTCACTCAGTACGTCTCATGGCTCTTAATTTATCCTTACCATTATGGATATTTTATTCCAACATTGGGAAAAGAGAACAACTAGTCCTTAATTTCAAATAGATGATTATGAATTATTGAGGGTAAAGGTCATCCTTGAGTAATTGCGATCGCGTTTGCTGACACTTGAGTGGGCAGAAAAATTAGCGATCGCAAAACCACCTGTCAATTTTTTAACTAAAATCAGGAAAGATTCAAGATAATCCCAAGGTACCGGGATTGATTAATCCCTTGGGGTCTAGTGATTGTTTGATCGCTTGGATAAGCTTGGCACTCGCAGGATCGAGTCTTTCTCGATAAGCATAGAACTTACCGATTTGAAAATGGGTTGCACCATTGGCATCCATTAACTCGGTCACTTCTTTTTTCCATTGAGTAACTTTTTCGCGCGCTGCAAGGTTTGGGGGGAAAGTTTTGAGATGTTTGAGGTAACTTTGTGGCAAACGTCGCTGATGAAAGCTCTGTAATTCATCAGGCCAATAAAATACAGGTTCGATCAAAAATCCATTGGTCCCGGCGGCGGTCATCAGATAACCCACAACGATTTGATGGGCTGCCATTTCCGTTTCTCTGGCAGCAAAAAAATCCAGTAACTCTTGATAAACGGCAGATGCTTGAGAATAATGAAACACGCCATGCACTGGCACCCAGCGTTCCCCTTCTGGCCCCACCATAGATGTCGGTGGAGTAAAAGGATTTGAGCGGATCACCACCGGAATGGTGTTTTCGATTTCCTTACCTGAGTCGCTGACAAGATCTTTTAACACGTCGGACTTTTGTTGTAACGCTTCTTCAGAATCAGCTTCAATAACACAGTGAAGTGAATAATTAACCTGGTCAAGGAACTTGCGACCTGCCTTGGCAATTTTGACCCCCTTCTTAACCATCTCGGTCAAACTTTCACTTTGTTGTAATACTTTGCCAAACTTTGACAAATCATCGGTCAACGACGTACGTTTCATCCTTTGCTGTTGTAACACTGGGTCAAACGCAACACATTCACTTACCAAAGCGGCACGCTGAATTTTACCCACCACGTCAAACAAAGCTTCAAAATGCTCAAAAGCAAAGGAAAATCCCTGATGATATTTGGGGATCGGTACCAGCCGTAAACAGATTTCCGACTTGATACCCAAAGCGCCACAGTCTCCAGTGAGCAATCCGCAAAGGTCGGGGCCAAAAAATCTTATGGCTTGTTGCTGACCTTTTAGATAACAACCAGTATGTAAGGTTTCGCCATCAGCAATGATCGCTTTAATCCCCAAGACACTCTCGGCACTTATCCCTGAATTCGCTGAGCCAAAAAATAAGCAGTTTTGTGAAATACCAGCGCCGATGGTCGCTTCTAACCCAGACAAGGTTCCCCAGAAAGGTGTTCTTAGGTTCAGTGGTTTAAGAGATTCTGACAACTGGGCCCAAGTCACTCCTGGCTCGACGCGGACAAAGCGATCAGTTTCATTGATTTCCAAGATCTGATTTAACCCAGTGGTATCCAGGCAAACACAAGTTTTTTCAGACTGGTTAAGATAGCCAGAGGTATAGGATAACCCCCCTCCCCGTGGCAGAATCGCGATCTCCTTTTGATAACAATAGCGAATCATCTCGACCAACTGTTGTTGGCTAGTTGGCCGCAAAACCGCAACTACCTGCTTGCCCGAAGCAAACACATCTTGCGAGAAATACTGACATTCGGCTATATCGGTAATAACCAGCGTTTCACCAATTTTTTCTTTTAAATCATTAGGTTGCGAGGTTAAGGTATTCATACTTTAGGTTTTTTACTTTAGGCTTTTTTTCAGTTATCAAATTGAAGGGACGACGGTGTTTCTCTGAACAAGTGCTTAAACTGAACCATTTTCACCAAGTGCTTCCTGCAAGCGGGTTTGATCTTGTTGAGTAATATCGGGATTATGCAGCAACCAGTAGCAGTCCAGGCGGTTTTTGGTGCGAAATAGCAGCAGTGAACCAGTTTCCGTCCAGAACGGACCATGGGGTACATGTGCTGGTCGCCAGTAGTAGCCGTCTTTGCCCATTTTTGCGTAGCGACGATTAAAAGGATCATCACTCATTGACCAATGTCCCTGGACATCTCCGGAAAGAACATAGGCCTCTTCAATAGTGGGATGACCCGCATAAAAATTACCTTCAATCCACATAGGAACTAATCCCAGAACCCAGGTAGCGCGTCCAGTTTTTTTATTGGTATAGAGACTCTTGCGCGCCGAGCCAGGAGGGAGAAAGGTTGTACTTTCCCAATTCATGGCGTGTAGTTCCTGTGCAGGCAAATACTCGTCCATCCGTTCGTGATGCTGCGTATTCACATGATAAGCAGAATTCTCAGGAATTTGCTCCAGGCTTGCATAATCTTGGGTTTCGTAAGTAGGTGTAGCATCTGGCATCCACATCAGTACGGTATCCTCTTCTGCTACCCAGGGACCGCTAGGAATACCCGCAGGAAGAAAGGAATAGCTGAGGTCACGCAATAAAAATCCGCCCTGACGAAGTTTACCAGTCAGCACAAATATTTCAATATCGGTGTTGAAGTGACCGATGGGTGCGCTCCATCCTTTTTTCAGTGTAACTCGCTGAGTTGATTCCCCAGTAGCTTGGTCAGCAGAGAGAATCTGGGTTGTAGCGTGTTTGCCAGTGATAAAGTTCTCAACCTCAAACGGTACCATCGGAAATGTGAGCACTGAGTTGAGCGACTCTTCTGACTCTACATGTTGACGCCCGATAGAGGTGCTTTTGTTAGCTCGAAGACCATTGTGGATATGCGGAATCCTAATATCATTATTATGGGAAGATACGCTTTTTTTATCTAATCCTTTAACCATCTCTGTTCCCTCTAAATTTATGATCTATTTATCTGATTTATCGTTTTACGCGAGAAAATCTAATATTATTGTAGAGATTTCTTCTGGCTTCTGATTTACCATCCAGAGGGTACCACCTGCGACTTCAACCTTTTTGCTCTGGTGAATCGCCTCTAAAAGCCAAAATTGATTCTTAGCTTTAGCTAAACCAGCTTTTTCTAAAGGTTCTAAACTCTTTTCCCCAGACAAAACCAGAGTAGGACAGTTAATCAAACGGAATCTTTCTGGGGCATCAAGACAGTAGTTAGCGACAGCCCAACCAGTGTAGATAGGAGAACCAAAACATTTCAAATCTTCTAACATACAACGGTGATTTAATTCTCCCTCACCAAGATAATCGACGCGAGCTAACCATCTTTGCTTGAGGTGAGAACCATCTGCTTTAATTTGAAATCCTTGAGAATATCTCTGGGCAATCTTGTCGGTCTCATCCTTGTCAAATCCCACGACATTGCAAAGAATGAGTTTCTCCACTCGTTCTGGATAAGTTGCTGCTACTTCTCCTGCGATATAACCACCTGTAAGACTGCCTAAAATGCTGCTTTTTTGGATACCCAAATGATCCCAAAGTGCAATTACAGTTTGAGCATAGTCGGCAACGGAATATATTCTGGAGGGCTTGTCAGAATCTCCTAACCCCATTAAATCCATAGCAATGACCTGTCGATGTTGAGCCAAAATTGGCATAACTTCACGAAATTCATCACTGCTACGAGGAGTCATATGCAGTAACAGCAGAGGCTCTCCCTCTCCACCAATTCGATAAAGAATCTGACCATCTTCTGTATCTAAAAAGGCTCTCTTGATACTTTGATTCATCGATTCCTCCTACTTCCTCTAACTGTATTGATGTTCTAGGGGTTAGGAAAATTAAACCTAACCCCTAAAACCTATAAACCTAATTCAACGCTTGCGCTCTTCTTTAATGAGAGTTCTTTGATAGATTTCACCATTCTTGAACCAATGCCAGGTACGGGCACGATGGTTACCACAGGGACTAAGGTGGATCATTTCGTAGATATAGGCATTAGCTATTTCTTTGTAACTAAAGTAAAGAATAATGATATTATCATCGGCTTCCCAAGCATGTCCCTCAATACGTTCAGTATCAAACAAAAGTTTCTTATCTTTGTACATTCCTGGGAACTGGTACTCCTGGTATTTCCCATCAGCCCAGGTATAGCGATTGGTTTGCCAGTAGGGATATTCGCCATCTTCTGGAAACCTGCAAGTTAGATGGGATTTATTGGTATCGAGGATCTTGCCCTCATTGTCAATTACTGTGTAAGTACCAACCCAGTCACCTTCATGTCGGACGAGTGCGGGCATTTCATCTCTAATATTAGACATGGGAATTCCTCCTGTAGCTGCTTATCTCAAAACTTAGTTTAAGTCAAATCTTTTTAAATTTCCGTTAAATCTTAATAATTTTGATGGATTTGGAAATAAGGTAGTTCTGTAAAGGTAATATAATAATATAAAATAATCTTTGATATTAATCTATAATATTAATCTATAACATTAATTCATACTTTGATTTCAAAACTCCAGTTTTGAACAATAATCTATGAGAAATAATTTAACAGTAATCGATCTGATTATTAGGATCTTAGTCCTCGGTTTGTTGGGGACTTGGTGCTTCATTCTTCTCCGTCCGTTCTTAGCAGTCGTTCTCTGGGGGGCAATTCTCGCTATTGCCTTGTTGCCAATTTTCTTATCGCTCAAAGCATTCTTGGGTGGACGAGCTAAATTGGCGGTAACAGTTATCACGTTGCTTGGAATAGCAATCATTGTGGGTCCAGTGAGTTGGATTGCAACAGTCCTAGTTGGCAATATTCAAAGTTTTGCTGATAGTTTTGCCGCTGGCACGCTGATTGTGCCCAATCCTCCTGAAGGTGTTGCCACATGGCCTTTGATTGGCGAACCTCTAAATAATCTTTGGCAGGAAGCAGCGGTTAACTTGGGGGCAGTTTTAAGTAAGTTTGAACCCCAGCTTAAAGGAATTACTAAAAGCTTGGTGTTACTTAGCGCAGATATGGGGCTGACTATTCTTAAGTTCCTTTTGTCCTTGATAATTGCTGCGGTGTTTATGCTTAACGCAGAAGTAATTCAACATGGGTTAACTCGTTTTGTGAAAAGGTTGGCCCCGACCCAAGCCCAAAATTTTTTGCAACTGGCTGCTGCTACTGTACGCAATGTCACCCGTGGCGTAATTGGGATTGCCCTCTTACAGAGTTTGTTAATCGGTATTGGGCTAATTGTTGCCGGCATTCCAGGAGCTGGTTTATTAGCGCTTTTATGCTTATTTTTGACAGTTATCCAAATTGGTCCTGGTCTGGTGGTTATCCTAACGATAATCTTTGCCTGGTCAACCATGAATACTCTTGGGGCTTTACTTTTCACAATCTGGATGATCCCAGCGATGTTGATCGATAATATACTAAAGCCTATCTTAATGGCATCAGGGTTGCCTGTGCCGATGTTGGTCATTTTTATCGGAGTGCTCGGTGGCACAATCGCCCATGGCATTATCGGTCTTTTTGTCGGGCCAGTTATCCTAAGCCTTGGTTATGAACTAATGAAAGAGTGGGTTAATAGTGATCCTTCTGCAATGTTGATCGCGACCGAGGCAGATTCTTAATCAATAATTAAGAATCTAGAATCTTAGTTAAGTCTTAACTTTTTCTAAATCTTTATCTTGTAAAATTTCTTACATAATTTTAAGGAGCAGGTTTTTTACAATTACATATACCTACAAATGATGAAATCTTTAGCTCATCGTACGAAAATTGTAGCGACTATTGGGCCGGCGAGTAGTTCTCCGGAAATGCTCAAACAAATGGTTCAAGCAGGGATGAACGTTGCCAGATTAAACTTTTCTCACGGTAGCTATGACGATCATGCTCGCATGGTTTCGCTGTTACGTTCGGTCTCTCAAGAGTTAAATACCCCGATTACCCTCCTGCAAGACTTGCAAGGACCAAAAATTCGTGTTGGTCAACTACCAGAAGGAGAGATCACCATAACCGAAGGGGCAAAACTGACTTTAGTTCCCCTCGCAGAATTTGATGGTCAGCCGGATACGGTCTCTATCGATTACCCTTATTTAGCAGAAGAAGCTCAACCAGGAGCCCAGGTACTGCTTGATGATGGATTATTGGAATTAAAAGTAGCAACGGTCAAAGATCGAGCTGTGATCTGTACTGTGGTTGAAGGTGGTGTGCTCAAGAGTCGTAAGGGGGTAAATCTTCCCAGTTTGAATTTACGATTGCCTTCGATGACCGACAAGGATAAAAAAGATTTAGAATTTGGCTTATCCCAGGGTATTGATTGGGTATCTCTCAGTTTTGTCCGCCAAGCAGCTGATATTCTCTTTCTCAAGGAGTTTCTGGCAGCTAAAGATGCCTCTGATGTTCCGGTAATGGCAAAAATTGAAAAGCCTCAGGCGATCGCGAATATTGACGCAATTATTGCTGAATGTAACGGCATTATGGTGGCTCGGGGGGATTTGGGGGTAGAAATGAGTCCGGAGAAAGTACCTCTATTACAAAAAGAAATTATCCGCAAATGTAATCTGAAAAATATTCCGGTCATTACTGCGACTCAAATGCTTGATAGCATGATCCATAATCCTCGTCCGACCCGTGCTGAAGCTAGCGATGTTGCCAATGCCATTATCGATGGTACAGATGCGGTAATGCTTTCTGGAGAATCGGCGGTGGGTAAATATCCCGTTAAAGCAGTAGAAATGCTAGCTAAGATAGCCGAAGATATCGAGCCAGGTATCGAGTTTGTCAATAACCCGCCAGCTAAAACCGACGAAACCCATGCCCTCAGTGAAGCTCTCAATGCTATAGATAAAATTCTCGATCTATCTTATATCGCTACTTTTACCAGTTCTGGATATACATCACTAATTGCCTCAGGTGAGCGTCCTCATGCTCTAGTATTAGCT
The DNA here is from genome assembly GCA_030065615.1 of Xenococcus sp. MO_188.B8. Taxonomy (GTDB): domain Bacteria; phylum Cyanobacteriota; class Cyanobacteriia; order Cyanobacteriales; family Xenococcaceae; genus Xenococcus. The sequence goes on from JASJDR010000200.1 coordinate 9,416, forward strand.
TTTACTCCTGAGTTGAAGACCTATCACCGTTTAAATTTAATTTGGGGGGTCAAACCTATCCTGCTAGAGCAGGAAGTGGAAACTTTTGAGGAATTGACCAAACAAGCTGAAACCCATTTGCGACAAAAGGATTTAGCGACATCGGGGGACAAAATTTTAATTATGGGAGGTATTCCTACTCAAATAGCAGGAGGAACTAATTTTCTCAAAATTCACACCATTAGCAATTAGTTAGTTTTCAGGAGAGAAAATTTGCCGAAATTTAAGTCTGATGATTCATCACCCAAGCCCGGGAAAATTCTGCACACAAATTGTCGCATTCTATAGAGATATCCTTTGGTAAAATCTGATTAGCATTAAAATGAGCATTTAGTAAAATTCTCCATTTACTAAAACATTGCTGGCAGTCGCTCGACGGTCGCCAAGAAAGTAAGTCTCATTGCTTTTAAGAATTTGAACGATAAGCGCAGAAATGAAACATCAACTATTTGTAAAGATCGGTTTACTCTTGGCTTCCTTAGTCCTAACTACCCCCAGCCAGGCGGAAAACCCCGATGACCTGGAACAAATCCAAAACACCAAACAATGTCCTAATTGCGACCTAAGTCAAGCAGATCTAAGCAATATGGACTTGCAGTTGACAGACTTAACCCGAGTCAATCTCAGGGGAGCAAACCTACAAGGAGCCGATCTTCGGGAATCTAGTTTGAAAGACGCGGATCTCACTAATGCTAACTTTAGTGGTGCTAACCTCAGTGGTTCTAACACTTCTTTGGAAAAAGCTAATCTTACTGAAGCCAACTTCAGTAACGCTAACCTCTCTAACACCTATCTCTTTCAAGCTAACCTCACAGGCACTGACTTTAGTGGAGCTAGTTTAGAAAATGCGACCTTGAGTGGAGCCATATTCTGCCGAACTATCATGCCTGATGGTTCAGAAAATAATACTCGATGTTCGGAATAATCCTATTTGTGGCTTGGATTTTGCAAATTTTGCACTTATTTTTGGTTGACCAAAATTATTAGACAAATCAAATGAAGATATAAAACATGGCTAAACTAATTTTGACGAGTGACCCTGCTGCGGTTTCCGCAGCTAAGGAACGCGCGAGTTTGACTCGTCATGGACAAAGTCTCTGGAATGCCCAAAACAAGTTTACTGGTTGGGTAGATGTTCCGTTGAGTGAAAGAGGACGTGCTGAAGCGACGATCGCGTCTTGTAAATTACGAGAAAAAAACTTAATAATAGACGTTTGTTTTACCAGCTTACTAATTAGAGCTATTGAAACCGCGATCGTTTGTCTAACCGAATGCGACGATATCTGTGGCGGCAAGACTCCCATTATTAAGCATGATGCCGATGATCCCAAATGGCATGGCTGGGATGAGTACGAAGGCAGTAAAGCTGAGGAATTGCCGATTTTTCCCACGGAAGCTTTAGACGAGCGCTATTATGGACAATTGCAGGGCTTAAATAAGGCAGAAACGGCGGAAAAATACGGTTCAGAGCAAGTTCACATTTGGCGACGCTCCTATGATACCCGACCCCCAGGAGGGGAAAGTCTCGAAGATACGAAAACCAGAGTTATTCCTTTTTTACGCGATCGCATTTTAACTCATATCAAAGAGGGCGATACGGTTTTAGTTGCTGCCCACGGTAACTCATTACGCTCTATTATCATGCTCCTAGAAAATTTAACCCCAGAGGAAGTGCCGAAGCTAGAATTAGCTACGGGAGCACCGATTGTTTACGAGTTCGATTCTCAAGGTGAGGTTATTAACAAAATTCGTAAGAATTCAGGTATGAAAATAGGGTAAGAAGAAAAGAAATGAGATAAATAGAGAGAGAGAACAGCTTGAAAAAAAAGAGAAAACTAGGTAACGTAACCTTAGTATGAAGCAAAAGCAAGCGTTACAGAACGAAGAACAACTAAGCCAGTTTTCAAGAAAAGAACTGGTCGAAATTATACTGAATCAGCAACAAATAATTACAGAACTACAAATCAAAATAGAAAAGCTGATTCTCAGTAGAGACCTCGACAGTAAGAACTCATCAAAACCACCATCGTCAGATTTACTGAAGAAACCAGAAAAGAAGCAAGAAGAGAATTCTCAAGAGAAACAGCTCAAGAAAAAGAAACCAGGAGGACAATTAGGACATCAAGGAAAAACCAGAAAAGGATTTGGCAGAGTAGACCGTTACGAACTGTTGAAAGCCGAAAAATGTTCTAGTTGTGGTCAATTGTTAGAAGGAGCCAAATCGCTCTTGATTGAGAAAAAATTAGTAGCAGTGTTAGTGGAAAGACCCATAGAAGTAGTCGAGTATCAGCGTCATCACATGAGATGTAACTGTTGTGGAGAAACCACGACCCCAGCATGGTCGAACCAGATAATACCAGGACAAGATCTCGGAATTAAGTTACAAGGATTGTTAGGGTGGTTGGGAAATTATGGAAACTTGCCCTACGAAAAACAACAAGAACTGTTGTGGGAATTGGGGAGAATCCCAGTGGGACTCGGAACCTTAGTCGCGACCAATCAGAGAATATCAGCAGCTATCAAACCGAGTGTCATCGAATTACAAGAATGGATTAACCAAAATCATCCGACCTTGAATATCGACGAAACCCCTTGGCCAGTTAAAGGATTAAAAGAATGGTTATGGGTCTTTGCCAATCCTAATTTTTGCTTGTTTCGAGCAGGGGATACTCGGAGTCGAGCCGAAATCCAAGACCAATTAGGGATGGAATATCCAGGAATCATGATCTCAGATGATTTCAGCGTCTACAATGGTTATCCTGTAGCCGCACAACAGAAGTGTCAGGCTCATTTACGTCGTCATTGTCAAAAATTAATCACCACTCCGGGTAAAGACAATAAATTAATCGGCGAAGCCCTCACCGCAATCATTGATGAAGCCTTTAAACAACATCGTCTCTGGCGAGAAAATGGCAACCAACAAAATTATCTCGACTCAGCTGCTGAGTTAAAAACCCGAATCAACTTAACTCTGAAAAAATGGATTGAGAAGGCAGGTTATGAAGCAGGTAAATTATTACGAAACCTCAAAATCAAAGCAGATCAATGGTGGTATTTTTTAGACCATCCAGAGATTACTCCTGATAATAATCTGGCAGAGAGAGCTTTAAGATTAGCAGTTACTAAAAGAAAAGTTAGTGGTGGTTCTCGTTCTCTGGAACGATTTCAAGAAACAGCGGATTTATTAAGTATCATTCAAACCTGTCGCTTTCAGGGACGTTCTGTGATGGATTTTTTTACCAAATCTCTCCTCGCAACTGTTGCTATTCATGAACGTCCTTCTTTAATCTCTCACTTGGAAACCTGAATCTTTACCAATTTTTGACCATCAAATCAATGCGCTACAGGTACAGATCAGGGACATTTTACGGCATAAAACGGGATTTTACGCCCCAGATCGTACATGAAAAAATGACAAATCAGAAGAGTGAAAGTTGGAATTTGTTGAAAAAAAATCCCGTGATAGGTCTACTCAGGTACCTCAAAGGGGGAATTATCGGCATAATTCTGCCTTGGTCGCCCCTTCATCATTTCTTAACAGTGATTTGTCTTTTTTGTAATGCAGTTTATTTTTCTTAATACAGTTTTTTTTCAATTAATCTGCTCAAGATTTTTGTGAAGGCAACGGTTTTGATTTTTATTTACAATGATGTGTTACTAAAAGTTCCAAACCTTTAGTAAGAGTAATACTTTTTTCTCTACTCATCTAATAACGCCTCCGAAAAAAATTTATATACAGTTCATTAACTTTTCAGTTGAAAAACCAAACCCATCAAGAAAAATCAAATACTTTGGCAAAAAAAACTATTAATGTGAGGAAAATATAAACCAGCAAAAACCAGAATTATTCAGCAAAATTACGATTTTTGTAGCTTTTAAGGCTACTTGTTAACTACCTTAGCCATTTTTTTTCTCTAATTTAAGATTTTTCTGATTATTCTCTAAAAAATTTATGCAGCCAAATTCAGAAAAAAGCAGAATAATTCCGATTTTTGAAGATATCAAGTTCAGAAGTTAACATTATTTATCTAGGCAAATTGATTGAATAATTCTCTGCTACGGCTGTTAGCAAGATGAGTATGGGTTGAATTTGCGGGATATTCACTATTAGTACTAATTGTAAATACTCATTAGATATTTATATCATTCTAAATTTCTATAATTCCTGAGATCTGATTATTGAAACTTATAACCTATACACAGTAAGACTTTCAGCTATTTCCTAAATGTGGAGAACGGAATTTATCGGAACTAGAAACACAATTATCCGTAATTCGGCGATCGCTATCCGTCAATCTGACTAATTTGAGTTCTCCCAAATACTACAATGTAGCTTCTCTTCAGGATCTGATGCTATATCGTCTTTTAATTCTTTAATAAAATTGGCATTATCAAACTCAATTACTACATAAGCTTCCTTTTCGCTATCCCATTTAGCTTCATAGATTGCCTTATCCCAAAAACAAGCTGATTTAATTTGTTTAGGTATGAGCTGTTTTATTCCCACCAGGTAAGCTCCCTGAATATTAGCACCACCTAAGTCAGCATCTTGAAGATTAGCAAACACCAAGAGAGCATCTTGAAAATTAGCCGACCTTAAGTCAGCATCTTGAAGATTAGCTGACCTTAAATCAGCATCTTGAAGATTAGCCCTCTGTAAAAAAGTATCTTGAAGATTAACCCTATGTAAAAAAGCACCTTGAAGATTAACAAACTTCAAGAAAGCATCTCGAAGATTAGCCCACCTTAAGTCAGCATCTTGAAGATTAGCCGACCCTAAGTCAGCATCTCGAAGATTAGCTGACCTTAAATCAGCATCTTGAAGATTAGCCAACCTTAAGTCAACACCTTGAAGATTAGCCTTAAATAAGTCAGCATCTTGAAGATTAACCCGCCTTAAGCCAGCATCTTGAAGATTAACCCTATGTAAGAAAGCACCTTGAAGATTAACAAACGTCAAGAAAGCATTTCGAAGATTAGCCCGCCTTAAGTCAGCATCTTGAAGATTAGCTGACCTTAAATCAGCATCTTGAAGATTAGCCGCGCTTAAAAAAGCATCTTGAAGATTAGCCCACCCTAAGTCAGCATCCTGAAGATTAACACTCCCTAAGTCAGCATCTTGAAGATTAGCCCGCCCTAGGTCAGCATCCTGAAGATTAGCACCCCTTAAATCAGCACCACATAGTCTTATACCTTTTAAATAAGCTTTAGGAGCTGATAGACCTCTTAAAGACTGCTGTTTCCATCGTAATCCCCATAATCCTTTTTCCTTACATTCTTTCCCTCCCTCATCCCAATACCATCCTTCTTCAACCCAACCAATCCAAGGAAACTTTAAAGGGCGAGAGTTAAGAAACTGGACAGTAATAAGTTTTTTTTGTGTTTTGCACCTGAGTTCAGGCGGCCAAGTCTGAATTGTCATGGACTTGGGAATGAGCTATTTTAGCCCTAAGTAATTTATCCA
>JASJDR010000201.1 GCA_030065615.1 Xenococcus sp. MO_188.B8
CTTTAAAGTCATGTTTAATCCAGAATCTTATTCATTAAAATGCGAAAATGTTTATCAATCCAATTATTATCAGGGAATTAATACCAGTGGGAAATCTGCAAAATATTCTCACAGCAAACCCCAGAATTTGTCCCTCAAGTTGATTTTAGATAACACAGGGGTAACAGATTCTGTACTTTCTTTGGGACTGAAAAAAGATGTTTACAAGCAAGTAAATCACTTTCTTAAGTTAACTACTAATATGGATGGCAAAATCCATGAGCCTAAATTTCTCAAAATTGCATGGGGAAACTTGATTTTTGATTGCCGTCTAGAATCAGTTGACGTTAAGTATACGCTTTTCAACCGCAGCGGAAAACCTATAAGAGCTGAACTAGATACAGTTTTTATCAGTGATATAGAAGATGCCAAGCGCATTAAACAAGAAAAGAAAAGCTCGCCAGATTTATCCCACTCTCGAACTATCAAAGGTGGAGATAAATTGCCTTTAATAGCTCAAGAAAACTATGGCGATCCCGCTTATTACATCCAACTTGCTCGTGTCAATAATCTCAATAATTTTAGAAAATTAAAAACAGGAACAACAATCAATTTACCACCAATAGAAAAGTAAGAAACGAATGAATACTGTTGTCACAACTACAATTTTGAGTGATGGGAAAGTAATGAAGCCTGAATATAACCTCATATCAATTGATATTATTAAAGAGGTGAATAAAATCCCCACAGCTCAAATAATTATATTAGATGGTGACGCTGCAAAACAAAAATTTACTATCAGCCATACTAACTTTTTTCAACCAGGAAAAGATATTGAAATTAAACTTAAATATGAGGGAAATCCTCAAAAGGAAGCAACAGTTTTAAAGGGCATTATAGTTAGGCACTGTGTTCAAGCAGATCGACATAGTTCTCTGCTGACTATTGACTTAAAAGATAAAGCAATCAAACTAACCACCCAAAGAAAAAGTGCTGTCTTTCGAGATATGACAGACAAAGAAATTATCAACAAAATTATCAAAACTGGGGGATTACAAATCACATCTATTGCTGCAACTAAACCAAAGCATAAAGAAATGGTGCAATATTACTGCACTGACTGGGATTTTATTTTATCTCGTGCTGATGTCAATGGTCTCTGGGTTTTAGCTGATGATGGGGAAATTACTGTTCAAGAGCCTAATCTAGATGGGTTACCAAAACATACCTTTGAATATGGCATCAGTGATATTTACGAATTTGAAATGTCAGCGGATATACGCCATCAGTATGGGGTAGTAGAAAGTACAGCTTGGGATGTCAAAACACAAAAATTATCACTACCTAAAAAAGCTAAAAAATTCCCCCTAACTCAGGGAAATTTAAAAGGAGATCAATTAGCAAAAATAGCAAAAACGATTGGGGCAGAAAACTATCAATTAATCAGTTCAGGCCAATTAGATGACCAGGAAATACAAGCTTGGGCAGATGCAAAGTTACTTAAAAGTCGTCTTTCAATGTTAAAAGGTCGCTTCAAAGTACCTGGATTTGCTGATATTAAACCAGGAGATATAATGGAAGTCGATGGTGTAGGAAAACGCTTCAATGGCAAAACATTAGTAACAGCAATTCGCCATCAAGTTAATGCACAAGGCTGGCAAACGGATGTACAATTTGGCTTATCCGCAGACTTTTTTGCTCAACAAAATAACAATATTATCGATACTCCAGCCGCGGGATTAGTTCCAGCTATTCATGGTTTGCAGATTGGAATTGTGGATAGGTATGAAGACGATCCAGATAAACAGTTTAGGGTAAAAGTAAAAATTCCAGCAATAGGAAAAAAAAATAGTAGTGTTTGGGCAAGATTAGCGTCTGTTGGCGCGGGTGATAAAAGAGGTATTTTCTTTAGACCAGAGAAAGGGGATGAAGTTATTCTCGGCTTTACCAATGACGATCCTAGACAAGCCATAATTCTAGGTGCAGTGCATAGTACCAAAAATGCTTTACCGCCAGGTCTTAAAGTAACCCAGGAAAATAATAAAAAAGGAATCGTAACGAAAAAATTACTAAAAATACTTTTTGATGATGAAAATAAATCAATTGAAATCAGTACACCTAATGGCAATAGTATAACTATGGATAATCAAGGGTTTCAGATTAAATCAACTGAAGATATTGTTATTGAGGGCAAAAATATAACTATTAAAGGCTCAAAAGTAGATGTTAAATAATTTTTTGTAAATCATAAAAATTGGTGAGATATGGAAACAAATAGCTCTTTTTTAGGGACAGGATGGAGTTTTCCTCCCACATTTAATCGTGATACAGCAACGGTGGAGATGGTATCTGATGAGGAAGATATTGTCCAAAGTCTAGAAATTATTCTCTCAACTCGTCCAGCAGAAAGGATTATGCAGCCTGACTTTGGTTGCGAATTAAGTCAGTTTCTCTTTGAGGAAATTAGTCAAGGTTTAATTACTGGAATTAGAGGCACAATTTCTGATGCTATTTTGTACCATGAACCCCGTATAGATGTAGATGAAATTGAGATTGATGAAAGTGAAGAACAGGGATTATTACTAATTAGTATTACTTATACTGTTCGTACAACTAATTCTAGATTTAATTTAGTCTATCCTTTTTATATTAATGAAGCACAAACTGTATAAATAGTAATTAGTTACTGAAAGAATCTATAAATTTAATCAATAATCCAAACTATAAACTAAAAAAATCAAAGTTCAATGTCTGATTTTATTCTCATAGATGGTGATACAGTAAAATTCGATCCTATCCTACGTCCTATAGGATTCGTTACGACTAAATCTGGTACTCTGAGAGGAAGTGGTAAATCTACTCTACAGAGAAAAAAAGTCTGTATTGATGGTGATGAAAAAGATGTGTCTGTAGAGGGATGTCAATACACTACTCCTGTGTACTCCATTCCAGGAACAGGAACACTGGAAATAGCTGCTTTAGGCGACGATCAAAAAGCGAAGAAAACCAATAGTGCTGGAAAGCCAGTGTTACTAAAAGGAAGCACGTTTACTGCTAAGTTTAAGGTACAAAATCCTGCAAAGCAGCCTCCACCTGCTTCAACACCGGATGCTACTCCTCAATATTCGGGAACGGGAACTTTTATGACTACTAATACAAAATGGCAAGGAACTTGAATTCAAAATTGAAAGTTCAAAATTCAAATTTTGCAGGTCTTAAAATCCCTCGTAGCAAACATCTTGATTAAAGAAACCCATTGAATTTTTCTTTGTTCCTTGCTATCTATTTCCCGTATCTCTTAAAAGGTTATGAATACAAACAAGCAAATTAAAAATCAGATTTTTCGGGATGGTGTTAGTCAACGGAATCGCTTGCTAAGGGCACTGGAACCAGATTATGTGGCCGTAGATGAGCGTGATTTGTCAGATTTAATCACCTTCGTACAAGAGTATGCCACAAACCTAAACTATTACGATGAGTCTAATAATATAAAAGGTGATTGGTCACCTTTCTTTGCGGGAGATGTTAAGCAAATGGTTGCTTACATTAATAATCCAGAAAGCTTTGCCGATGACGAATCGACACTAAGGCGATTATCTCAGCCTAATCTAGTTTTATTGTTCGTGTTTTTACGATTATTACGTTATCCTCAGCAACAGTTCAAAGCACTGACCCAAAGATATCTCGATTTTTACTATAAAGAGGTACTGAAGTTAACTACAAAAGAGGAAGTTCCAGACAAAATCAATGTAATTTTTGAGTTGGCGCAAGGAGAAGAGACATATCTGATTAAACAGGGTACTTTGCTCAATGCAGGTCAAGATAGTCAAGGGATTAATCTTAATTATGCTACTGATGAAGATATCATTGTTAATCAAGCTCAAGTATCCAGTGTTAAAACTTTATTTTTGGAGGAAAATTACATTAGTTTAGAAGACATTCATCAGCAAGACAACAAGAGCGATGAAAGTTTTGAAAACATGCTGCGCTGGGCAGTTGGTAGCCCCAAACAAGGAGACAAACTTCCCGATTTTAATGGTGAAGCTGTTGATATTGATTATCTCAAAGAATCTATTTATCAACCGATTAAAGATACTGAACAAATCTCTCAACAGACAAAAAATTATATTGAAAATAAACTATTTTTTGCTCCTACAGAAAATGGAAAAAGCAGCATAGAAAATTTTAAATATTGCTTTAAGATACATGATAGGGAAATAAATAAGGGAGATCCAGACGTCCAAGAACCTACAGAATTAGAATGGAGTGAGGTTTATAAAATAATAGAAAAAGCCTACAAGAAAAAAATTACAATTGGAAGGCGTAACACCTTAAAGGATGAGCGAGAACAGTCTGGCTTTGAGAGCATGATGAAATTGGCTCTTGGCCATCCTAATCCTGGTGATCCTTTGTCAGAAATGCCTAATGATTATACCACCCTGCTTCAGATATTTAATAATATTACCCAAGAGCTAGTTATTAGATATGTCAAAGAAGAACTTTATCTGAGTGTAGAAGATTTCCAGAAGATTATGGAAATCCAAAATGCTACAGAAAATCAAAATTGGGAAGAAGTTTATCGCCTCGTCGAAAAAGCCCAAACCAAGAAAAGAAACTTTATTTATCCTCCTATTGGTAGAACGGAAATTAAAAATATTCATGCAAGCTCTATAGTTGATGCAGAAGAGGGACAAGCAACTATATCGCAACGTTTTAATACTTTTGGAAATATTACTCAAAACCAGAAAAACTCTCTCGGTTTAGCTGTTGCTTCCCCCGTATTATTGTTGCAAGAAGGTATGCGGACTATTACCCTTACCTTCCCATTGTCAGGGAAAAATTTGAATCGAGATACTTTCCCAGAAATACTAAGTAAAAAACCTTTTGAGATTTACTTGAGTAATGACAAGCAATGGATACAACCTGAATCATTTGAAGTAGAAGTAGAAGAAGTAGAAGTAGAAGAAGCAGAAGAACCATCTAAATCCTATTTAAACTTACAATTTACAATAACGCTTGATTCCACTCTACCTGCTATTTTGCCACCAAAACCAGATGAGTCAAGTTTTTTCATCGCAACTCCCCATCCGGTGGTAAAAATTATGTTGAAACTATCACTACAAGAAAATTCTCTGGAAAAAGTTATTTATACTTACCAGCAATTTAAATCAATACGCTTAGAAAAAGGGAAAAAAGTCAATATACAAGTTAGTGTCAAAAATATTCAAGATATTCAATTGCGGAATGATAGTTCAGTACTTGATACAAAAAGACCTTTTCAACCCTTTGGTAATAATCCTAAAGCAGGTTCGGGTTTTTACTTTGCCAATAGAGAAATTAACCAGAAAAAATTAGATACTCTTGCCATAAAAATGGAGTGGATGGGACTTCCAGAAAATTTCGCAGAACATTATAAAGCTTATTCAGATACTGGAGTGATTAAACAAGAAAATGCGATCGCTAATAACAGCTTTCAAGCCAGTTTGAAACTTCTCAATAACAGAAGCTGGGTGGATATTGAAACTTCTAAGCCCATTTTCTCTCAAGATGGTAACAATTTAAGTAATGCTATTCACCTCAATTATCAAAACTTTAATGTTCCAGACTATTCTCTGGAGACTTCTTCCTTAGAAACCGATACAGACGATCCTTTTGAGCTTAGTAGGTATTTCAAACTAGAACTAGAAAGTCCAGATTTTGCCCACGATCTATATCCGATAGTATTAAATAAGGTTGCTTTGTCAACAGATGAAGACGTTTTTATAGATGAAGATGGACAAGAAAAAAAAATCAAATCCCTTACCGTTTATCCCCCTTACACACCGGAAGTTAAAGCCATCTCCCTTGACTATACCGCCTCAGTAGAGATTGACCTAAAAAACTCCCCAAATCAACCTTACTCTAGTCAAATCTTCCAACTTCATCCCTTTGGCTATGCGGATATCCAATCTCGCGATCGAGACAACTCAACAGACAACCAATATTATCTCTTACCGAACTATGAAGAAGAAGGCACTTTATACATCGGTATCCGTCATCTGCAACCACCCCAAAACATCTCCATCCTCTTCCAAATGATACCCGGAAGTGGTAACGTAGAACTAACTCAACCCCAGATTCACTGGAGTTACTTGAGTGGTAATTCTTGGCGAGATTTTCAAGACACTCAGATGCTTTCCGATAGTACCAACGGGTTAGTAGACGCGGGGATTATCCGCTTGAGTATCCCTGAGAGAGCCACCAGTCAGCATCAATTATTACCCAGTGGTTTACATTGGTTACGAGCCACTGTCAAGGAAAATGCCGCCGTCATTCCTGATACCTTGGACATTAAAATCCAAGCAGTTAGGGCTACCTTTGTTAACCAGGGGAATGCAGCCGACCATTTAAGTAAACCCTTAGCGGCTAATTCCATTCAAGGATTTGTCACACGAGATCCCGCCATCAACACAGTACAACAGCCCTACACTTCCTTTGGCGGTAAACCAAAAGAAGATAACCGCGCCTTCACCATGCGGGTGAGTGAAAGACTGCGCCATAAACAGAGGGCTATAACTTCCTGGGATTACGAACGCCTGGTACTGGAAAAGTTCCCCCAAATCTATAAGGTTAAATGTATTACCTCGGCTACTGGTGAGCATAATCCTAGTGCGGCAAAGGTGACAGTGGTGGTAGTACCCGATATCTCGAATACTGCGCCTTTCTTTCCCCTTGAACCCAAAGCACCTTTGTATTTACTCAAGGAAATCGAGGCATACCTGCAAAAATATACCTCACCATTTGTGCAAGTCGTGGTTAAAAATCCTCGCTACGAACGCATAAAATACAGAGTGGCGATCCGTTTTCGCGCCGGATATGAACAGGGGTACTATCTCAATCAACTCAATGAAGATATTAAACGCTTTTTGTCCCCGTGGGCGTATGAAGAACAAGCGGATATTACTTTTGGTAGTTCAATCCACAGTTCTTCAGTGATTAATTTTATTGAGAAAAGACCCTATGTAGATTATGTTGCTAATCTCAAATTAATTGAGCAAGTCGGCATCAAAGCTGGAGCTGGCGGCAAGTCAGATCTTGATTATCGGGTGAATCCATCTAATCTTGCCCAGGTGCAACACCCGGATTCGATTTTGGTTTCTACCTCTGAACATATTATCGACTTAATTAGCACAGAGAATTATGATGACGAGGATTTCGAGGGCATTGGTTACATGATTATTGACATTGATTTTATTGTTAGTTAACAGGAGTAAAGATTGTGGCTCAAAAGATTAGAAGCGAACTACAAGGATTGTTCAAGACGGGAGCAAAGCCTTCTCAACAGGATTTTGCAGACTTTATTGAATCCACTCTCAATATTAAAGATGATGGCATAGAAAAGCCTTCTGGGGCAGATACTCCCCTGAAGATTACCGTCCAAGGAGAGGATGAGAAACTGTTAGATTTTTATGCGGGTGAGGCGAAGACTTGGAGTATTAACCAAAAGCCTGGTGAGAACAAGGTAGGTTTAAATATATCTAACTCTGGAGGTAGTAAGCTTTTTATTGAAAGTAGTAGTGGAAATGTGGGACTGAGTATCGATCAACCAACGGCAAAACTACACATTCAGCAGACGGGTAATCAAGATGCTTTGCGGATAGATGATGAGTTGAAGAATACTACTCCTTTCCTGATTAATAAAGATGGCAATGTGGGGATTGGTACGACGAGTCCAGGGGCAAAACTGGATGTGTCAGGACAAATTAAAGGTGGCGGGGTTTTGGCTGGAATATGGGCAGCCCAACCACTTAATGATGATACTGTCACATCCACGACGTGGCAAGATGTTTTCCAGACATCGGTTCCTTTCACCCTAGATAGATCTGCTTTGCTTTTTTGTACCTATTCAATTAATGTCCAACCAGCTAGGAATCCAGGAACTGATTATGTCGCAACAAGGCTAGTCGTGGACAATGAGGGCTATCGCCAATCTGGTTCGCACTTTCAACCGCTTACTGATGGTGATTCTAATATGAATTTGAATGGCAATCTCGTCTTGCCGCTTACGGCAGGTTCGCATACTGTTAAGCTTCAATGGAAGAAAGTTGGCAACAATGTTGCAAGCTGGCAGAGCAGACCATCATGGAGTGATGGGTTCATTGGCGGAAGAACAGTTGTGGTCATGGCATTTTACCAATAAAAGGCTTACAGGAAATCACCAGTCATTTGACACCCAAACCCGCCCTAATCCCGCTTTCAGGGGTATGTTTTTAATAAATGGGATGCGATCTTAAGCTCATTTGTCAAAACTGAAGCATATTGACTCAGAAGACGAAATATCGGATACCATACCAGAAATTCGCTGAAACAAGTCTTTAAGTAAGAAAATAACATGAAAGAACAACTGGAGAAACGTCTAGTCGAACTCAAAGACGAATTTGCATCAGGACAAAAAGTCCTCGCAGATTTAGAAACCAAACAAGCAAATGTCCGTGAAACCTTACTCCGCATCCAAGGAGCAATTCAAGTCTTAGAAGAAGAACTTGCCAAAACAGATAGAGAAGATAACACAGAATCTTCTGAAACATCAACAATAGAACCACAAATCATTAACAATTCCCAAGTCTTGGAAACATCCCCACAGTTATAATTAACGTGAGCGTCCAACGAATTACCTTCGTTATGTCTGGAGAGAAACAAAATTTGTTTCCTAAGAATTTGACAGAACTATAACACGACAGGAAGTAAGACCTCTTGCGTAAATAAAAATAAAATAAATTACAAGGCAGAAATTATCGATTTATAGCACTTTTCATATTGGTGAGGTACAAAGCTTTTAGGTTTGAGGCAGGAGGCAGGTTTTGAGTGTATCTCATTAATTTGAGAAACGCTATATCTTATTTTTGACTTTTGACTTACTTCTGTAAGAAGTTCGCAGTGTAGGCAAATTTTTGGGAAAATGGAATCACAAAACACTCAAAATAATCTAAAAATGACTTATGACTCAAGCCCAAGCCGAACCTAAACTATACAGCTTTGATGAATTTATAAGCTGGTATCCCGAAAACTCGCAAGTCGGGTACGAACTGCATGATGGAGTAATTATCGAAATGCCCAAGCCAGAGGGAAAACATTCAAATCTAACAGGTTCCCTTATCGAGCAACTATTGATAATTATCAGGCAGATGGGCAAAGGCGGCATTTGGACTATTCCTAGAGAATCGATTGTCAAACCCAAACGCGAACAATCAGGTTATGAGCCAGACATCATCGTTTTGAACCAAGAAGTTCTTGGGGCGGAACCCCGCTGGGAAAGTGAATCGATTATCCAAAATCCTGATTCAGTCAAATTAATCGTCGAAGTTGTTTCAACTAATTGGCGTGACGATTACTACAACAAACTTCGAGATTATGAAGAAATGGGCATCGAGGAATATTGGATTGTCGATTACGCAGCATTGGGGGCGAGAAAGTTTATCGGTAACCCCAAGCAACCCACAATTTTTGTTTGTAATTTGGTTGACGAAGAATATCAGATGACTTCATTTACGGGAAACACGACCATTGTTTCCCCGACATTACCCCAGTTCAACTTATCCGCACAGCAGACTTTCGCTCTCGCTATGTAGGAAAGCTTTAACCAAACGTAAGTTCTTTTGGTAATTAACATGAATGAATACCTTACTATCTCCAGCGAACCTCCAGAACATCCTGGGATGAATTTTGCCTTGTTGCGACAAGAAGGGATCAAGCACATCGAACGCCTAGGAGGGAAACTGTGGACGGACTACAATACCCACGATCCTGGTATTACCATCCTAGAACAACTCTG
This sequence comes from Xenococcus sp. MO_188.B8, assembly GCA_030065615.1. Lineage (GTDB taxonomy): Bacteria > Cyanobacteriota > Cyanobacteriia > Cyanobacteriales > Xenococcaceae > Xenococcus. Next base: position 9,791 of record JASJDR010000201.1, read on the forward strand.
CTATGCCATCACCGATTTAAGCTATCGGCTTGACTTCGAGATGAAAGACTTGCTTGCACCTTCCCCTGGAGAAAAAAGTCAGCAGTTTTTCACCGCCAGAGAAATCCTCACCGTTAATCCCCTCACTATTAATGATTATCGCAAACTGCTAATCGACATCGATGAGGTTAAAAATGCTTGGTTAGAACCAATTAAGAATTCACAACCCCCAATTTATTACGATTCCATTCGTCATACCTTAACTTTTCAAGCTTCTGAATTTACTGAACAAGTAAACTTAAATGGGCTTTATCGGGTACTAATTGAAAAAGAAAAAAATGTATCTGACGAAGCGAGTCTCATAGAAAAAATAAAATCTAAACTTAATCAGCATCGAAATCTGTGTGAAGATTTTGCCTCAGTTGAAATCTTACCAATTGAAGAAATTAGCGTCAAAGCTGAGATTGAGATAGAAGAAGACTTTGATGTGAACGAATTAATGGCAAAGATATATTTTGGCTTAGATAATTTTATTTCTCCTAACCTACAATTTTTCACCTTAAAAGAACTACTGAATTTAGGGAAAACTCCTGAAGCCATTTTTAATGGTTTTCCCCTCGAACATGGCTTCATTGATGATGATGAACTTAATAGTTTTATCAAGAAAAATGAACTATACACCTCTGACCTAATTCGGATTATTTTAGACATTGAAGGGATAAAAACAGTTAGAAGTATCACTATTTCAAGCCATTTGTCATCAGAATCAGAAGAATGGGTGTTAGCATTAGATCCTAATCTAACACCGGAACTCAAAGATATAGGTCGTTTGATAAATAACATTACCTTTTACAAAGGACAAATTCAAATCAAGCCTAACGAAGATAAAGCTCAAGAGTATCTGAAATCCTTACAACAGGAAAACACAAAATCACCATCAACAACACAAACAAAAGATATCCCCATCCCGGTGGGACAATACCGGGAATTATCCGACTATGAATCAATCCAAAATGATTTCCCTGCTAATTACGGTATTGGAGAAATAGGTTTACCTGCTTCTGTATCTCCCCAACGCAAAGCTCAAGCAAAGCAACTACAAGCTTATTTAATGTTTTTCGACCAACTTTTAGCTAACTATTTTGCTCAATTAGAACAGGCTAAAGATTTATTTTCTTTCCAAAGTAAGAACAAGACAACCTACTTTGACCAGGATCTTTCTCACCTCCCAGGTGCAGACGAAATCCTAAAACCAGATAACAATTCAGCAGAAGATAAATGGAATGACATTGATAAGATAAGAAGAAACCGGTTCCTGAATCATTTAATGGCACAGTATTGTGAAAAATTCACTGATTATTCCTTACTTCTATATGACTCAATCCTGGAAGAGAAACTAATTAATAATAAAATTACTTTGTTACAAAACTATCCCCAAATTAGCGCCGAAAGGGGTAAAGCATTTAATTACACTGATTCCGGTCAGGTTTGGAATACAGACAACGTATCGGGACTTAAGCAAAGAATTTGCAGCTTACTAGGAATCCCCTACAAGCGACAAACTCTAGCTCTCTCCAATGAATCGGATGAAACAGAAGGATTCCATATAGTCGAACATATATTACTTCGTCCTCGCAGCAGTAAAGATTATGAGCAAGAACCTAATTTTCCTGATTTTTTAGATTTTAGTCATCAAATTTCGGAATTTAAATCGAGCAAAGATTCAAACAAAGTAACTTGTGTGTCTGAGGAACACGGACTTTCAAACAATGACCGAATACAAATATTTGGCACAGATAATTACAATGGAATTTATTCCGTTACCAACGTTCAACAAGACACATTCGATATAGAAATAGAAACAGGATTTGTAAAATCAGAAGAAGGACAATGGGTTCAAGTAGATCGCCCCCTAGATCCTTACTCCTTCCAACTCAGTTTTGTATTCCCTGATTGGCTACCTCGCTTTCAAAATGAAAACTTTAAAAAGCTAATTTATAACCTTATTAGCACAGAAATTCCCGCACATGTAAATTGCTATATTCAATGGTTAAATAAAAGTGAAATGCTAAATTTTGAAACGGCTTACCAGCACTGGTTAAACACAATTGTGGATAAAAATGCCAAACCTGATACTATTAAGAGTACGAGTAATAACCTTATAGAAGCCTTGGAAATTGGTAGTGTTGAGATAACACCATTTAAGGTAATTGGATATATGAAAATCCGTTCTAACGATCCAAATGTACATGAAGACACAGATTTTCAAGTGAGTTGAGATAAAGCTTTTGGCAGTGAACCAACAACGACATATTATCAAAAAACAGATTATAGAACTTAATTTAAGTTCACAACAAGGTGCTTTTGAACTGCAAAATGAGGTGAGTAGAATATATCGCTATAAAGTCGTCCCCCTCATTGATAATTTGTTTAGCCAGTTCAGCAATTTAGACACAATACATCGAATTAATACCTTAGAAATTAACTTGGGAAATATCGATATAAATAATCTAGAACAGGAATTGATTGACAAAATCGTAGAACAAATTCAACAGCAATTAGCCGAAAAAATTAGCCGATCGAGTTCCAGTTTTTCAGCACAGCCACAAGCTAAGACTGACTTACATAAGTCTTCATCGCTGCTTCCCAGAGAAGTTTTATCTAAAGAAACAGACAGAAAGAGGAGGGAAAATACAGAGGAAAATAAAGTTCCCTCTGTGAATGCCACTCACTATCAAATACCATCTGATAAAATTGAGAGCTCAAATATTGCTAGTAAAAGAGCTTCACAACTAGAGATTTTTAGCTACTTCATCCAAACAGGTTTACTACCGTGGTGGGCTGAAAGATTAAGCAAACAAGAGCTAGAAAAATCATGCGATCGCCTCTTAGAAACTTCGCCAGAGCAGGTTAAACTCATTTTGGCTGAAAGTTTCAAAGAGGAAAAATATTCGAGGCGTATTATCTATCAGTTTTCCGACTCAACACTACTTAAATTCACTCAATTATTTGCTTCAAATTTATACAATTTCATTGCTGATTATCACAACGATATCCAACAAATATATAAAAGAAAGATTAACATATTTGCCAATATTCCCCCAAGTCAATTTAGACTAGAATTCTGGAGAGGAATATTTTTTAGACTCTTATTAGAGCAGTATACTCAATCAAAAAAGATTCAATTTATTAGAAATCATTTATTGCACATAGCTGCTAGTTTTCGCCTTAATTATTGGTTGCTGCTCGATAAAATGCTTGAGACAGCAGAGAATTTCAAACAAGAAGATGGGGTCTTCAAAAGTCAACTACCAGAAATTCTGGCTCAAATCAATCCAACAGTTTCGAGAGAAAATAGTAGCATTGCCAACGAATCCGAACCATCTATAAACCTAGAAAAAGCGCGATCGCAAGCGAAAGACAAACTGACAAATACCGTCGCTCCTTTTAGCGATTCTGAGGAAATATATATTTACAATTCAGGGCTAGTTTTATTGTGGCCCTTTTTGCCTCGCTTTTTTGAGTCACTCAAACTAATTCAACGGGAACAGTTTGCCAATTCAGAATCAGCACAGCGAGCAGTTCTTATCCTCCAGTATTTAGTCGATGCAGCAACAGAAATCCCCGAACATCTTCTACCTCTAAACAAAATCCTTTGCGGCATAGATTTATTAGAACCCGTTGCCGCGAACTTAGAAATTTCCGAACCACAAAGAGATGAATGCGAAAATCTTTTGTCTGCTGTAATTGGTAACTGGTCTATCTTAAAAAATACTTCAATCGAGGGATTTAGACGTGCTTTTTTGCAAAGAGAAGGGATTCTCAAAGTTAGGGATGGCTCTTGGATACTCCAAGTCGAACAAGCAACTTATGATATATTGCTTGATCGTATGCCTTGGAATATAAGTGTAGTTAAGCTGCCTTGGATCGAAGGAGTTTTGTACGTAGAGTGGTAACAAAATCGCACGCTTTATACTCTTCTTCACTATGTCTTCTATAGGACTACCCATACAAGAGATTTACCACATTAGGTATCGGCTGTTGCACCTAAACTAGCGAAATCGAACAATTCTGTATCTGCTAACTGAGAAGGAGAAACATTTTGAATACTGCGAAAAATACTATCAATTCTCCCTGGAGATTCTCGTTCCCAAGTCTGCAACATCTCCTTGATCTTAGCTCGTTGTAAATTTTCTTGTGAGCCACAAAGATTACAAGGAATGATCGGAAAATCTCTTGCATTAGCATAGCGTTGAATTTCTCTTTCCGAACAATATGCTAGGGGACGAATAATAATATTTTTTTGATCGTCACTCAATAATTTTGGCGGCATAGCTTTAATTCTGCCACCATGAAACATATTGAGAAATAATGTCTCGACAATATCATCTCGATGATGACCTAAAGCAATTTTGTTTGCGCCTTCTTCCCCAGCTACCCGATATAAAATACCTCGACGCAACCGCGAACACAAACCACACATAGTTTTGCCGACCGGAATCACTCTCGTAACAGTGCTATAGGTATCTTCTTCGACGATGCGATAGGTTACACCTAAAGAATCGAGATATTCAGGAAGAATATGTTGCGGAAAACCTGGTTGTTTTTGGTCGAGATTAACTGCTAACAACTCAAAATTTACTGGAGCTTTGCGTTGTAAACTAAGCAGCAAATCTAGCATAGTGTAAGAATCTTTTCCCCCAGAAAGACATACCATAACGCGATCGCCTTCTTCAATCATGTTGTAATCGCGAATGGCTTTGCCTACTGAACCTCGCAGACGCGCTTGTAGTTTCTTAAAGTTTTTTGAGGTACGCTCCATATACAGTTAACAGTTATCAGTTAATAATTATTAGTTAACTATCAAATTTTATCAATGCTTCTTGTTCCTCGTCTCTTGGTGCGCGTCTCTCTCTTGATCAGCACCGGGAAGGGGGTTCGAAGATTCTATTGGGTCAACACAGAAATTGAATAGTTATCCCCCATTCCCACCCTTACACCTGAAGGAGGCGCGGGGTCTGACCGCTTGCGTCTTTCGCCGTCCTAAAGGATACCGCTCCGCGTCGCGCAGCTAGTCCTTTAGGGCACGCCCCGAAGGTAGTCCTAAAGGATACCGCTTCGCATATGCTAAAGCATACCGCTCCGCATATCCTTTAGGATAACGCGAGGTCGCACCGC
>JASJDR010000202.1 GCA_030065615.1 Xenococcus sp. MO_188.B8
AAAGCGATGGGCAACGGTTTCTGGTTGAATTGCTGACAAAACTACATGGGAAGAATCCGTGATAATGACGGCTCTAGTACGACGTCCATAGGTGGCATCTACTAGTTGTCCTTTATCTCTAGCTTCGGTAATAATTCTCTTAATGGGGGCTGATTCTGGGCTAACTATGGCAATAATGCGATTAGCGGACACAATATTGCCAAAACCGATATTTATTAATTGAATATCCATAGTTATTGAAAGTTATTGTAATGCCGTTATCTAGAATCGAGGCAATCGAGCAAATATAATCTTAATGTTATAGATAATAATCCCGCTTTACAACCTCTAAAGTTATGAATAAGCCATTTTTTTCGAAATTTTAGCTTTTTTTCAGCTTTTTTCACAATTCGCTAACTTCTCTTAATTTGTTGTCGAGACTTTATTTTCTATGCAGCCTTTTGATTACACAACTTTAACCGCCGTCCATCGCGAACTGATTAAAGATTGGCTACCTGCTCGTATTGAACAAGTATATCAACGCGATCGCTTTACAATTTATTTGTCGTTAAGAACTATTAAGCAACGCGGTTGGTTAAGTATTTCTTGGCATCCTGAAGCTGCTAGAGTTTGTCTGGGGGATGCTCCACCGAAAATTCGGGATACTTTCACTTTTAGCGATCAGCTACGCCATCAGTTTAAAGGATTAGCCCTCACCGAAATCCAAGCAATTGCACCTTGGGAGAGAGTGTTAGATTTTCGGTTTGCCAAACGTCCCGGAGATCGGATTTTATGGCATCTCTATGTCGAGATTATGGGTAAATACAGTAATGTCATTCTTACCGATGCTAACCAACAGATTGTCGCTCCTGCTCGGCAAGTTAGTCTTAATCAATCTAGTGTTCGTCCAATTCAAACAGGAAAACCCTACGAATTGCCACCTTCTTTAACGGGAACTTTCCCTAAATCAGAGGAATCTTTAGAACTTTGGCAAGAGCGAGTAAGCTTGATTCCTGGTCAGCTCCAAGGCCAGTTAATTAAAGCTTATCGGGGGATTAGTCCCCAAATCGCGATCGAAATTGTGACCGCCTCAGGACTTGACCCAAAGCAATCAACAGATAGCTTAAGCGAGTCTGACTGGCAAGAGTTATTTATTACTTGGCAAAAATGGTTAACCATACAGGAACAAGGAGAATTTTGCCCAGGAAAAACTGCTACCGGCTATACTGTCTTGGGTTTGCTCAAAAATCAACCAGTAACGAGTCTGCAACAACTTATTGATAGCTATTATCGCTATCATTTAAATCAACAAGAGTTTCGGCAACTACATCATCAACTAACACAGAAAATTAGTAATCTCATTAAAAAGTGCGATCGCAAAGCTGCTACTTTTAGAAATCGATTACAAGAATCTACCGCAGCAGAAAACTATCGACAACAAGCTGACTTGTTAATGGCACATCTACACCTATATCAGCCTGGCATGCCGTCGATAACCCTGAAAGATTTTGCTACGGGTGAACCGATCAAAATCAAGCTTAACCCAGAAAAAAACGCAGTTCAAAATGCCCAATACTTATATAAAAATCACCAAAAACTTAAACGCGCTCAAGATGCCGTTATTCCTTTATTACAAGAAGTAGCAACCGAAATTAATTATTTGCAGCAAATCAAAACTTCTCTGACCCAGATAGCTAACTACAACAACCCAGAAGACTTAGAAGCTTTAGCCGAAATCCGTGACGAATTAACCGAACAAGGATATTTAACAAGCAGTCGTCCCCTTGGGAAAACTCAAGATGATTCCCAACCCCATCGCTATACAACTCCGTCGGGATATCAATTATGGGTAGGGAGAAACAATCGCCAAAATGATCGCTTAACTTTTCGCACAGCAAATGATTATGACATCTGGTTTCATACCCAAGAAATTCCTGGAAGTCACGTCTTACTACGTCTAGAGCCTGGGGAAGTCCCCCAGGAAGCAGATCTGCAGTTTGCTGCCAACATCACAGCTTATTACTCCCAAGCCAGAGCAAGCGATCTCGTGCCAGTAATTTACACTAAACCAAAACATGTCTATAAACCTAAAGGCGCAAAACCAGGTATGGCAATTTATAAACATGAAACCGTTATCTGGGGTAAACCTCAGGAAAAGGAATAAGAGAACACCCACTGTTGAAGATTGGGAGATGTTTGGCATAGAGAAATGCCAAGTAATGGAAGTACCAACAAAATCGAGAAATTGCCGAAAACTTGGTAATTATGAATTAATGTTGAGAATTTCTCTAATTTAGGTTTAGAAAGTTAGTAATTTACATTACCATATAAGGGCTAAGACTATACAAGCTAAAACTACTATAGAGGTTGCAAGTAAATCAAGCCTGTGAACGATCGCTATAACAAGGTTCTTCAATATAATTTTTCTGGCATTGGTTGTTGGCTCACTATTATTGCCTTAGCTATGCTGCTGAGTGCTGTAGGCTTAGGCTGGATTGTTAACGGGTTTTTAATCTTATTTTTATTAATATTATTTACTCCCGTAATCGCTTTTTTTGGGCTACAATGGTGGCTAAGACGCAACTTCATACAAGATAATTGTCCCGTCTGTAGTTATGAATTTACGGGATTGAAAAATAGCCAATTTCAATGTCCTAATTGTGGTGAACCTCTGCAAGTAGAAGTCGGAAAATTTACTCGCATTACTCCTCCGGGAACCATTGACGTTGAAGCCGTCGATGTTCAAGTTCAAGTGAGCGACTCAGCAGATGAAGGATGAAGCAAATTCCTCTTCCCTAGACCCTCATTTTGAACGAGAAATATTAAGTGTAAACTTATGTTGAGTACCAGTACGATCGCCAATAAAAATATTATATATACCTGGTTCCCAAACCCCAGAAATTTCTGGCCGCAAGCCCGATCCGCGATCGCCTAGTACACAAAAACTATCATTGGCTTGAGGTCCCACTACCAGCAAAGTAGGCTGACCACCAACAGCTTGAACTGTAATGCGCATATAGTCAACTCGTTCAGTTAAATTAATAGTATAGTTGGGGGAATTGGCAATAAAACCACAATTTACGCTATTGACAGGACCACCAGAACTACCTTGAATAACTTGTGCTAAAATTGATAATTTGGGAATGGCCTTAACCCCAGGAATATTTCCCCCAATCACCATCAAACTAATAACGGCAAGGGTAGTCAGAGTCTTGAAACTAGGGAAAATAAATGATTTCATGTCATGAATCACAGAAATTTTAGGAATTAAGAGATAGAGACAATCATGTTTAAAGTAAAATATACTTTAAAGTATACTCAATCATGAGACGTTAGGCTCTAAGCAGAGTTCCATTGCTTGAATAGTTTATTTTATAAAGTTTTAAGCTAGTTGGCATCTAAGAAAAAACTAGCAAATCACACAGAGAGTATATAATAACACATTCCGTGGTCTTAACTAATGCTTATCTAGTTTTTCATAGTTTTTACTTATAACTTTACTGAAACTTTAAACAGTATCATGTTCCTATAGTTTATAAAAGTCTATATAAGGTAAAAATCACAGAGAATATATAGTCATAGTCATTAAAGTATCAAAAGAATTTTTAAATTATGTATCCAGTTAACAACACCCCAAACAACGGGCCATATAAACAAGGTAATTATCCTGAACCCAAAGAAAAATTTGACGTAGAAATTCTGAGTTATCTTCAAAAGCTGCAAAGACGCTGGAAACCGGCTTTGGCGGTATTTTTGTTGACTGCTGGCTCGATCTGTCTTGCCAGTAGTTTCTTGACCACACAATATAAAGCAGGAGGTAAAGTTCTTTTTGAACCCAAAGACAATTTTACTAACTTAGGTGAGGGAATTAGGGATTTGGAGTCATTCGCCATCGGTCAGACTCCTTTGATCAGTCAAAAAGAGGTTCTAACTTCTGGCCCAATTTTGCAAAGGACCATCGATCAGCTACAACTAAAAGATAACAAAGGAGAACCCCTAACTCCTAAGGAAATGGGGCAAAGATTAAAAGCAGATTTAGTTGGCGCTAGTGATGTCATCGAGATTACCTATGAAGATCCAGACCCTCAAGTCGCTTCCAATGTAGTCAATACTTTGATGAATGTCTATCTCGAAAATCAAATTACCAGTAATCAAGCCGAGACTAAAACTGCGGATAAATTTATTAATAATCAATTGCCTCAGGTCGAAGAGAAATTAGAAGAATACGAATCTATCCTGCGAGATATTAGAGAGAAAAATAATATTGTTGATTTAACTCAAGAAAAAAGAATACTCGTTCAGGAAATTGGTACTTTAAATCGTCAGATTTCCACTATCGGCTCTCAATTACAAGGAGCTAAAGCCCAGACTAGTACGCTACAAAAAGAATTGGGTCTTAGTTTAGAACAAGCCCTCGCTGCTAAACAGTTAGGGGCAACTCCCATTGTACAAAGTATTATTACAGAGCTGGGAAATACTGAAACTCAATTGAGTCAAGAGCGGCAAAGATTTAACGATAATCACCCAGCGATCATAAGTTTATTGGAGACAAAATCTAGTTTACGCAGCGCATTACAACAACAAATTGTTCAAAAAGTTGGCAGTAACGTTAACATTTCTGATGGCGTAATACAAAGTGATTTAGGACAAAAAGAAAATCCTTTAGAAAGATATATTAGTCTCAAAATCGATGAATTAAGTTTGCAACAACAGTTTGCAACAATGAATGAGTATCAGCAAGCTTATCTTCAAAGAGCCAAAGAACTACCTCAGTTAGAGAAAGAAGAACAAGAAGCCATTCGCAAAGTAAAAAACATGCGAGCAACTTACGAAAATCTGCTGGAGACTCAAAGTGAATTAGCAATTCTACAAAACCAGCAAACTGCTAATGCGAAAATCATCGAACCGGCAACAGCACCAGAAAAAGGTAGTTCGGGTCGGATGGCTTTAATGGCAATAGGAATCCTCTCAGGGTTACTTCTATCTAATTTGACTGCCATTATTCTAGATAAACAAGATCGCAGCCTGAAAAATATCGCAGAAATCAAGAAAAAACTTCCCTATAAGGTATTAGGAATTATTCCAGCCAATAAATTTTCTCGCAGAGAAGATGGAATTATGGTTCAACAAGATCCTGATTCTTATACCAGTGAGGTTTACCGCATGATTCAAGCTAACTTGAAGTTTATGACTTCCCAAAGACCTCCCAAAGTTATTTTGGTTACAAGTTCGATCCCTGGAGAAGGAAAATCTACTGTCACTGCCAACTTAGCTGCTGCGATCTCCCAATTAGGTCGTCGAGTACTCTTAATTGACGGAGACTTAAGAAAAGCATCTCAACATCAATTATGGAATGTTGATAATCAACAAGGCGTTAAGGATGTTTTAACCGAAAAGCTCTCCCTCAGTGAAGTCACTCAACAACCCATGGAGAACATGGAGCTGCTAACTTCAGGAGAAATTATTTCTAATCCGCTATCGTTGCTCGATTCTGTAGAGATGAGTGAGTTGGTAGCCAGAGCAAGAAGAGAATACGACTTAATCTTAATTGACTCCCCGCCATTACCTGTAACAGCAGATGTTCTAACTCTCAGTAAGTTAGTCGATGGCATTCTTTTTGTCAGTAGACCTGGGGTTGTAGAACATGAAAGTGCTGAGTTAGCCCAAGAAACCCTAATTTCCACAGGACAAAAAGTTCTCGGAATGGTTATCAATGGTGTTGATCCCAAAGAGTTTGACCGTTATTCCTACTATGCAAGATATGGCAAGAGCTATTTCTCTCGTTCTTCCAATAACCTTGATCGTTCAAAAGCTGTCACTGTCTAGCAGTAATTCAAGGAACAGGGAATAGCCAATAGCAATAGGAACATTCTTCATCCTTCTATTCCTCGTTCCTCAATTCTTAATCATTACTCAACTCGAATTCTTGATAAAATGCCTCAACATAAGAAAGATCAGACTGATAATTAAATAATAATTAAAATAGTTTTGTTTATTTTTTAATACCTGTTTGAACTTGCCATAAATTAGCGTAAACTCTCTGATGAGCTAATAACTCTTCGTGGCTACCTTGTTCGACTATTTGTCCGTATTCCAAGACATAGATACAGTCTGCATGACGAATGGTGGAAAGACGATGAGCGATCGCAATTGTAGTACGATTATGGGTAATTTTCTCCAAAGATCTGGCAATCGCTGCTTCAGTTTCATTATCTACCGCAGAAGTCGCCTCATCTAATACTAGTATGGGAGGATTTTTTAAGACAGCTCTAGCAATGGCAATTCTTTGTCTTTGCCCCCCAGATAATTTTTGTCCCCTTTCCCCCACAATCGTCTCGTAACCTTGAGGTAAATGACAGATAAAATTATGAGCCTCAGCTATTTTTGCCGCAGTTATTACCTCTTCTTCGCTAGCATCATCCATCCCATAGGCAATATTTTCTTGAACTGTGCCATGAAAGAGGAAAATATCTTGACTGACTAAACCGATACTCTGGCGTAAATCTGTTAAGTTAATATCGCGAATATCGACCCCATCCAGGGTGATTCTTCCTGCTTGTAGTTCATAAAAACGTAATAGTAATTTGACTAAAGTACTCTTCCCTGAACCAGTGGCACCGACAATCGCGATCGTATTTCCTGAAGGGATATTTAAGGTCAGATTTTTAATTATGGGTTGTCTCTCATGATAAGCAAAAGTAATATTATCAAGCTTGATTTCTCCGTCGATAATATTATTAGATAGAGATAAATTTCCCGAGTGAATTGCGATCGGCGTATCCAAAAGATCCAGAACTCGATTAGTAGAAGACATTGCTCTTTGGTAGAGATCTAAAGTTTGCCCTAATCGCGTTAAAGGCCATAATAATCTTTGGGTCATAAAAACTAAAGTACTATAAATCCCAACTTCTATCTTGCCCTCAACAACTTCTAAGCCTCCATAGAGCAGAATGGCCGTAAATCCTGCTAGGATAATCATCCGAATCAAAGGAATAAAGGCTGCCGAAAAAGCGATCGCTCTTCGATTACTTTGACGATAGGCTTCACTTTCTAGACGCAATCTTGCGATTTCATAAGCTTCGGTCGTAAAACTTTTAATCGTTGTAATGCCACTTAAATTATTAGCAAGTCTACTATTTAATAGACTAACTTTTTCCCTAACTTCTGCATAATAAGGAGCTAATTTCTGTTGAAAGGTAATCGAACCCCAGAAAATAAAAGGAATCGGCAAGATTGCCATCCAAGCTACCCCCGGAGTTAAAACAAAGAACATGCCTCCCACTAGAACTAAGGTAGTCAGTACCTGTAAAATTTCATTGGCACCAACATCCAAAAATCTTTCCAACTGATTGATATCATCATTGAGAATCGACAGTAAACTTCCCGTACTGCGTTCTTCAAAATAAGCTAATTCTAAATCTTGAACATGGGAATAAGCGGCTAAACGCAAATTATGTTGGATGCTCTGGGCCAAATTGCGCCATAATCTAGCATAGGCATATTCAAAGACAGATTCGAACATCCAAACCATTGCGGATATTAAACATAGTACTAATAGCTGTTGAAAAGTATCAGTAATGCCTAATCTACCGATAATTGAATTTTCCCGTTGCACTACTACATCTATCGCAGCACCAATTAAAACTGGAGGAGCCAGATCGAAGATCTTATTCAGTACAGAACAGATAACAGCTTGCCAGATTAAAGCCCGATATTTCTTCCCATATCGAGATAACCGAATTAAAGGATTCTTGGTTGACTTCATCTCAAACTTTAACTACCTATTTTACCAAACTTACGCGTTAATGTGGGAGCATAGAACATAATGGCAATTCCCAAGATTACTAACCCCGAGCCAAGCCAAGTTAAGGCGGTTACCCAAGCAGGTTCTCGTTTGACTTGCAAAGTAGATTGACTTAAATCTCCAGGATTCCAGGAAGCTTGAGCAATTTTCCAACCTTGGTACCAAGTAGGATGATTCATCCAGACATCTCTGTCTTCTAGAATATTATTTTGTTGATCGGCGATCGTTATTTTACTAGTCCACATGGCAACAGATTGGGAGCCTTCGTTGCGATCAACAATAAAGTCCTCTAGCTTAACCGCAAAGGGCAGTTCAAACATATTGGGACTAAAGGCAGCATAGATTTCTCCGCCCGCATCAGCGATCACTTTTGGTTCAGCCCAAGGTAGCCAGGTTTCTTTCCCCGTAGGAGTTTTAATTAGTAATGCCGGAGAGCCTTGGACCTCAGAATTCGGAGCAGGAACTATTTCTCGTTTGATTTTGGCATGGGGAACATATTCAGCTAGGGTAACTTGAAAATCTGCCCAACCAGGAGCAACCGATTCTCCGACTGCATATTTACCAGAATCAAATCCCTGAGAGGAGTTGGCCGCATAAAATAGTTGATTATCTTGGCCGACGATAACTTTAAAAAAGTTGGTTACTTGGGGGGGAGGTACTTGGTAGTCTATCTGTAAATCAGCAATTTTTGTTCCTGAAATTAGAGCGTGAATCGGGGAAAAATCAGGCTTGCCAAAGACAAACCACCGTTCTAAACCTTGATCGCTGGCAATTGACAGTAACACTGCAGGGTTATTCAGCTGCGCTGATGCCGAGATCGGATTATTATTAGCATCAAGACGAAAATCAGGGAAAAAATCTAAGACTTTGACGGTTAAACCAGCAATTTCAACAGCCTGATCTTGATTTTCTTGAAGATCGAAAGAACCATTAGCCCCGCCCGTAGTAACAGCGACTTCTCCCCAAGGATGTTCATATTCTACAGGAGGAGCTAACAGTTTTTTTAATTGAGATTTACTATCGGCTTTAACAATCTCTAATTCCGCAGGGCCGATCTCTAAACTACTATAAGTACTAGGAGCAACTGCTAGAGAGCGGTTAATCGTTTGGCCCATGCGATCGCTATGAAGAGCTAGGGTAACAGCTGGATTATCTACGGTGGCACCTTCGATAAAATTGACAGTTTTAACGGTATTTTCGCTATAGCCTTCTAACTCTAAACCAGCGACAAATCGGGGATTAACTGAACCATCTTCCTTAATAAAAATATTGTCCCTGGCGATTTGACCCTCAGCATTGACAACTTCTAACAGATCCCCCTCTATTCTCATGCGATTGTTATAGCCAGCATCCGTTCTCACCAGGAGCATGCCTTCTACTCCCAAATGAATTACCGCAGCCGAGCCAGCAATCAGCACAATTAAGCCAAAATGAGTTATGGCGAAACCGATTTTTCTAGCTCCTCGCCAGGGATAACGAGATAAGGCAGACATTCCCAGATTCAGAGCTAGCATAAACATTAAAGCCCCAAACCAAGGGCTTTTATAGATTTCCCGCTGTACAGTGGTTGTACCCACCTGCGATTCATAAAAGGTTGCCCAAATGAGAATCCCGATAATGATACTGAGGAGGGGAACTGCTAATTTAATTGAACTAATAAAGCGAAAAATTCGATTTAACATTATATTTAGATTTTTAAATAAGAAGTTTTTGCTGAAAATTGTTTAGTGTAGCAAGATATCTAGATCATTGTAATTAATAATCGCGATCATTATTAGACTTCTTGTGTCAGACCCAAAAATCTTAGTGTAATTACCTTAAAAGATGATGCCAACTTGAATAAATACTGTTACTTTAGGCTTGGGTTGTGTAATCAAACATAGGTAATAATGAAGCCATTTTTATTTGTTACAGATTTAGATGACACGTTGCTGGGGGATGATTCTGCCCTAAAAGCGCTCAACCGCAAATTAAAACAACATCGTCAACAATCTCAAACAAAAATTGTTTACACCACAGGAAGATCATTTGGCTCCTATCAGATCTTAGCTAAGGCAAAATCTTTGTTAAGACCAGATGCTTTACTAACTTCCGTGGGAACGGAGATCTATTTCAATGCAGAACCAGCTGAATTAGATCCCGAATGGTCCGCAATTCTAGCCCAAGGTTGGCATCGCGAACAAATATTGGCGATCGCAAACGCCTTTCCCCAACTCCAACTGCAACCACCATCAGAACAAAATCCTTTTAAAATTAGCTATTATTTATGCGATCCCATTGCAGAAACTATTATTGCTCAATTAAAAACCGCTCTAGCAGAGAAAGGTTTTCAGGTTAAATTTAGTTATCATGCAGGACAAGATTTAGATTTATTACCCCCCAATGTAGATAAAGGGTTAGCGGTAAAATTGCTCAGGAGTAAATGGCAGCTAGCAACTTCCAGAACCGTAACTTGTGGCGATTCTGAGAGTGATATTGATTTATTTAGTGGGGAAGAAAACGGTATTATTGTAGGTAATGCCAAACCCGAGTTGCTGCAATGGTACCAAGAAAATCAAAGACAATCTCTTTACCATGCTCAAAAAGCTTTCGCTGCTGGCATCTTAGAAGGCTTACAACATTTTGCCTTTTTACCCAAATGTTAAACTAATTTTGCTTAGGTACTGATAGCTGAAAACCCAAATGACCATATCGCCACCCGTAGAATTTCAAGATCATTTTGATGTCATTATAGTTGGTGCTGGTCATGCAGGCTGTGAAGCAGCTTTGGCTGCTGCCAGACTAGGTTGTCGCACTTTGATGCTCACCCTCAATCTCGATAAAATCGCCTGGCAACCTTGTAATCCTGCCGTGGGAGGACCGGCAAAATCCCAACTTACCCATGAAGTAGATGCTTTAGGGGGCGAAATTGGTAAAATGGCAGATCGTACCTATCTACAAAAGCGAGTGTTGAATTCTTCCCGAGGACCTGCTGTTTGGGCCTTGAGAGCGCAAACTGATAAGCGCGAATATGCTGCGGTGATGAAAGAAATTGTGGAAAATCAACCCAATTTGAGCATTCGCGAGGCTATGGTCACCGATTTGGTTCTGGGAAAAAATGACGAAGTTATCGGGGTAACAACTTATTTCGGCACAGCCTTTGCTGCCAAAGCAGTAGTGTTAACTACAGGGACTTTCCTCGGGGGCAAAATCTGGGTTGGCAATAAATCGATGGCAGCGGGAAGAGCAGGCGAATTTGCCGCTGTGGGATTGACAGAAACTTTAGCTCGTCTCGGTTTTGAAACAGGAAGATTAAAAACTGGGACCCCAGCACGGGTGGATAAACGTTCTGTTGATTACGACAAAATGGAATTACAACTTCCCGACAATGAACTACGCTGGTTTAGCTTTGACCCCGAAGTGTGGCAAGAACGAGAGCAAATGAATTGTTATCTAACTCGGACAACTGCCGAAACTCACAAAATTATTCGGGATAATCTCCATTTATCTCCCGTTTATGGCGGTTGGGTAGATGCCAAAGGGCCACGCTACTGTCCTAGCATTGAAGATAAAATTGTCCGTTTTGCCGATAAAACCAGCCATCAAATCTTTATTGAACCAGAAGGCAGAGACATCCCAGAACTCTATATTCAAGGTTTTTCGACGGGGTTACCAGAAAAATTACAACTGGCGATGTTGCGGACGCTGCCTGGCTTGGAAAATTGCGTGATGTTGCGTCCTGCCTACGCAGTTGAATATGATTATCTGCCAGCAACCCAATGTTATCCGACTTTGATGACCAAAAAAATTGCTGGTTTATTTGCCGCAGGACAAATCAACGGCACCACAGGATATGAAGAAGCCGCAGCTCAAGGAATTGTTGCCGGGATCAATGCCGCGAGATTGGCAACTAAGCAAGAAATGCTCATCTTTCCCCGAGAAGAGAGCTACCTCGGCACCTTAATTGATGACCTTTGTACTAAAGATTTGCGAGAACCCTATCGGATGTTGACTAGTCGCTCGGAATATCGCTTAGTCCTGCGTTCTGATAATGCCGATCGCCGCTTAACTCCCAAGGGCAGAGAAATTGGTTTAATTAGCGATCGCCGCTGGCAATTATACACCGCTAAACAAGCGAAAATCATTGCCGAAAAAGAACGTCTCCACAGTACCAGAATCAAAGAACAAGATCCTGTTGGCCTAGCAGTGGCCTCAGCTACGGGACAAAAAATTAAAGGTTCCATTACCCTAGCCGATTTACTACGTCGTCCAGGATTCCACTATCCAGATTTAATCGAACATAATTTACATAACCCGGAACTGGCTCAACCAGAAACCGAAGGGGCAGAAATAGATATTAAATATTCTGGTTACATCAAACGCCAGGAAAATCAAATTGAACAGGTTTCCCGTCATGCTAACCGTAAATTACCTCCGGCGATCAACTACATGACCATTGAAACTCTCTCGATGGAAGCACGGGAAAAGCTCAATAAAGTGCGACCTCTTACTGTAGGTCAAGCATCGCGCATTGGTGGGGTAAATCCGGCTGACATTAATGCTTTACTAGTTTATCTAGAAATCAACCGGGCAACTCTACTAGATTTATAATCGCGCAAATTACTAAATAAGCTGAGTTCTGGGAAAGAACATATCATGGACTTAGGAGTGCATCGCGATGGAACTCTACATATCCGTAATATGGTATACTTTTCTAACTTCTAAATCAATTAAACCTAAAAATAGCAGCAGGTTCTCATAACTATAAGATAAACATCTAATCACAAAGTTAATAATTAACATTGATAAATTGGGACTGAGGATGTATCCACGTTTACATCATATTTTGATTTTGGCGATCGCGCTATTGCTATCTGGGTGTCAAAACATTCCCTCCGAAGCAAATGAGCAAGTACAAGAAGGTCGTCTGCTAATTTGGCATCCTTTTGAGGGTCAGGAAGCGGCAACCTTAGATAGTATGTTGGATCAATATCGAGCATTGTATCCCAAGATCAAGATTGTAGATGAATTCTTTCCGGTAAAGGAGCTCAACGAGAATTTCAGTTTGCGGGCGCGATCTGGTCTAGGTCCCGATCTGATGATTAGTTCCTATGTAGATATGGTTCCGTTGATCAGAGCTGGGATTCTCAAAAAATTAGATGAATTTAATCTCGATTTATCAATTTACTTACCAAGACCAATTCGCCAGGTTACATTTAATAATAATCTCTACGGCTTGCCGTTTGTCTTGAATACCCAAGTTCTTTGCTACAACCAAATCAAGGTCGAACAACCATTAAAAAACTTACCAGAAATGATTTCAGAAGTAGAAGATGGCCGCCAAATTGCTGTAACTTCTAATTTTTTGGATACTTTATGGGGAATGCAGATTTTCCGCTCACAGTCAACAATCAACGAAGAATATCGGCTGGATAACTTATTTGATGCTCAAGCCTGGGGAAAATGGTTAGCATGGTTGCGATATGCCCAAAAGAATCCCAATTTTATTTTGGCTGATAAAAATTCTACTCTAGACCAGGCATTTGCTGAAGGCAAATTAGCTTATTATGTCTGTCACTCTGAGGAGATATCTAATCTTAAGGCAACCTTAGGTCAAGATAAGCTCGGTGTTACTATTTTACCGGGAGCGGGTAATAGAACTGCTGGGCCATTGCTCTATACCAAGGCAATAGTCTTTAATCAGATATCATCCACATCCACTACTAAATTAGCACTGCAACTTGCTAGTTTTTTGACCAATGCGGAACAACAAACGAAATTAGCCCTGGAAACAGAGTCGCTTATTCCGGCTAATAGAAAGGTAAAGCTCGATCAAAGATTGTCCCCTATTCAAGCTGTCTTGTTCGCTCAATCGAAGACGGCAGTGGCAGTATCTTTGCAATATGTTTATGAGTTTGACGATGCTGATGAGAAATACGGCGAATTTTACTATAACTTAGTCATGGCTGGGGAAATGAAGCCCCAGAAAGCAGCTGTAGAATTTTCAGAGAAAATTTTTGAAGTGAGACAAGAAGTGAGACAAGAAGATGTTGTTGAATCTGGAGAAGATTAATTTGTTATTGTCATGTTTAATGAGTTGAATTGGGCTCCCTTCTACGATTTCTTCACCAAAATGCTGATCTTTTTAGATCGTCCCATTGTCCGACTTCAATTAGTGACAATCCTATCAGCGATTCTACTAGCGTGGTTTCTAGAGCAAGTTCTGAAATCGCGAATTCAGAAACAGCAACTGCAATTGCCCGATTTCTTAGAACCCTATGCCAAAGGTTTTTTCATAATCCTTAAATACCTGGTATTTCCCCTTTTAGGTCTCGTTACAATCTCAATTGCTCAACAGTTACTGCTATCTCAAGGCCATTTGGCCGGTCTTACGAGCGAAGCAAAATCCTTATTTTGGGTGCTATTACTCTTTCGCTTTTGTGTCGGCATCAGTTATGCTGTTTTTGACCCATCTGCGGTTCGTCGCTACCATTACTTATTTTATGCCCCGTTATTTATTCTGTACGCTATCATTTCAATTCTGTCAGATGTAACAAAACTTGAATCACTAAGCAGAGTTGTTTTGACATCGATTTCTGACAATCCTTTAACCATTGGTTCCTTGTTTAAGGCTATTGTTGGCTTATATATTTGGATTGGCGTGCTTTCGGGAATTCAAGATCTTCTCTATCTGCTGCTTACCAAACAGACCAAGGCTCAGCCAGCAGTGGTGGAAGGGGTATTAACTTCAATCCGCTACATCTTAATTATCTGCGGTCTGATTCTATTTATGGGTCAATTAGGCATCAACGCAACCACTGTCGCTGCAATTACTGGAGGGTTATCGGTTGGTATTGGACTTAGTTTACAGGAAATTATCGGTAACTTCATTAGCGGAATTGTGCTTTTTTTTGAAGGAGCTTTAAAGCCTGGAGATGTTGTTGAGGTGGATGGAGAAATTACGGTAGTCAAGCGCGTCAGTATTCGCTCAACCACCGTTCAAACCTTCAATCACATCGAGAAAATTGTTCCTAATCAAAAGTTTTTAACTTCTTCGGTAGTTACCTATACAGGCAGCGATCGCATTAGCCGTTATTTAATACCTGTCGGAGTCAGTTATAATAGCGAACCTGATATAGTGATTGAGATTTTACTTAAGGTAGCCAAAGAGCATCCCAATGTCCTAAAAAAGCCTAAACCAGTAGTTTTTTTTATTGGATTTGGCGACTCTAGTATTAACTTTGAACTTTCCGTGTGGCTAGACAACCC
>JASJDR010000203.1 GCA_030065615.1 Xenococcus sp. MO_188.B8
CAGTGAAGCCAGATGTCACGCCACGAGGGTTCCAGTTCCATCGCTTCGACCGCTTGATAGAGATGTTGCTTAAAGTGAGCATAATCAAGCATAAACTGAAAATTGGTGAACTTGGTTTCCAGGGCTAACAAACGTTTTTCCACATAATACTCCGTCTCAAAAGCAATTTCTTCGACTTCTCTTCTGATAGCTCCCCGCTCTACTGTCCAACCATAATGTTCCTGGAAGCGTTTGGCTGCTTGCCCAAAGGATTCTTCGGCTCCAAAATCTGTTAAAGCCCGTTTGACAGCGATTGAACGCTCCTTATGCTTAATTCCTAATTTTTTGACCACAGGCCGAACTCCCCAACCTTCTTGCTTATGCCATAGATATGGAGAGTTCACCTCGACGACTCCAAAAATGACTGAATATTTAACCTTCTCTCGGCGGTGAACCACTAAACCTTGGATTGGACTAGCTAGTAACCGAAAATAGACCAAAAGTTAAGGTGCAATGTTTAAGGTTATTTATAACTCAAAGACCATAAGGCGCTCATTTTCCAAAATGCAAGGAAACTGCGATCGCAAGTATTCCTGAAACTTGCCGTAATGGTCGAGCCACCAGAAAGCAGGCCAGGTAAAGGCAATAAACCCAGCTCCTTCTCGGCGCATTCGTTCTAATTCAGCAATGGCCGTGGTATCGTCTGGGGGAGGACCCGAATAGGCTCCCTGTTTCTCTAAAAAGGGTAAAAAACGGCGATCGCCCGGTTCCAGTTGACACTCATCAACCAAGATGAAAAGACAGTCTGCTGGAATGAGTGTGTCTAAATCGGTCCAAGTAGCTTTCAGCTTTTGACTCCAGGCGGACATGGACTGCCAATCATGGCTGCGGGGGAAAGGAACTGAAGGGATAGGTAACCCCAGGAAGGAACAGAGTTTTTCCCAACCTTCACCGCCACAGATATTAATAACGAGGAGATCTTCAGGCCGTTTCCGAAAGTAATTTTGTACTGCTTGTTGGTGTTGTTCGTATCCTTGCCAATATCTCTGAGCATCGAATTGCAACGAACCGTAGTTGAGTTGATAGAGGGTTTGGCTAAATTTGACTGCTTCTCGATCCAGCCAGGACCAATTGTCAGTGACAGCACTCATGAGGCGTTCCATCGACTGGAGCCAACTTTGCTTTTCCCGCACTGTCAAGATGAACTTGCTATCAGGATGAGCGCGATCAAGCTGGGGATAGAAGGGTGCAATACCGTCAACTAGCCCTTGATATTGCTCTAACATGCTCAGTGGACTACCGGACAGTAATTCTCGCTGGGTGAGCCGATCCCGGACATAGTGTTCGGTGGGAATACCCAGTTGATTGAGAGCTTCTGTGAGGCTAGTAGTTCCAGTTCGGCTCAAGCCAATCCCGAAAACTTTGGGCTGAGTCTGTAGATCTTTTGGCATCATTCGTTCCATATTGAATGTTGTTTACTTAAATTACAACCTGAAAACGACACAATAATCGCTTTGCCAAATACAGTGGTAGCTGGCTAGAAGATATTGATAAAACTGACGATAGTAATCTAACCACCATAAACTAGACCAAATGAAAACCAAAAAGTTAGCGCCTGCTTTCCGTAAACGCTTAACTTCCCGAATAGCTGTTTCATCATCTGGTGGTAGTCCCCAATATTGACCATCTTTTTCCATAAAGGGAATAATATTTCGGGTTTGAAAAAATTGATCTTCTGACTGATTGAGATAACTCTCATCCACCAAAATAATATTTTCTTGTTCAGGAATTAGCTCCTCTAATTTTTGACAAAGATCTGTTTGTAAAGAGTATTGACAATGTAAATTATACAACTTATTCTGTTTGTTTAGTATATTTAAATCTTGGGCCATTTCAGAGAAACTACTGACTAATTGACCTGCTTCATTTTTAGTACCGAATACTTCTTGGCAGTGAGCTAAAATATAAAGTTCAATAATTGCAGATTCTAGAGAAGTTTTTCGGAGAGAATTCTGAGAATTTACAGCAAATAAATTGTTATAAATAATAATTTGCTCGCCGTACTTCTGGAGAAAATCATCTTGTGTCTGTTTATTGTCAGTCGCCATAAAAATTTTCTTGTCTGTCTGAGTTGCTATTTCATCAAATAAATGATACTGGTTTATTTTTATTCCCTGTCTTTCTTTGCTAAAAATATCAGTTTTTCTGACATGGAATCCCAAAACATTTTCGATATTGTTGTTCTTGACAAACTCTTGGATAATTCTTAGGTATTTTCTTTGAAGTCTTAGATAAGAGAATCGTTCCTCTGCCGAAATTTGGTAGGAGGTATTGTAATGAAAAAAGTCATTCAAAATCGCTACCAGCTTGTGGTGTCTTCTTAATTGATTAGCAGTATCTTCATCGACAAATTTAACATGATTTATGGGTTCAAATAAATTCAGAAAATGGTCGTTACATTTCTCATTTATTGGCCAATGAATGAATAGAGGAACATTACACGTAAAAGCAAACCTAATTCCATTGGTCATTCGATAAACCCGATCTGCAAAACCAGATTTTCTTTCAAAGAGAATAAAAGAATTGTTGGCTCTGAGAAAATTTTTAATCTGTTCTTCATTAAGTATCATGATTAACTAACTGCCTCAAAAATAAAAGAACCAAATTAGTTATGGGTTCAAGTTCATTCGCCATATAAATAGTTTTACTCAGTATAGCAGTTTGCAGACAGTCCCTAGACTGAACCAGTACGGGGTTCCTGCAAACCAAAAATAACGCAACGATCGTTTTTCAAAACGCATGGATATTGAGAATTCAGATATTGATAAAAATCACGATAGTAATCAAACCACCAGAAACATTGCCAGTAAACAATCATAAAGCTGGCACCATTCTTTCGCAATCTTTCTAATTCATTTATGGCAATTTGATCTTCAGCCGGCAAGCCCCAGAATTCACCGTCTTTCTCAAGAAAATGGAAGTAGGTTCTCCCTGGAAAGCTATCTTTTGGAAGCTGTTGCTCATCGACTAAAATAAATTTTTTCTCTACTGGAACTAGAGCCTCTATGTCTTTTTGTATTTGCCGGAAAATAATCGTAACTTCTTCTCTTCCTGCTTTTGTCTTGGTATCTATCTCAAAATTATACCCGAAAAGTTTTGAGATCTTTTTGAAAGCTTCTGATTTTAGAACTTCTTGCTGAAATTCTTGATTGTATTCTCGATGAGTTCTAGGACTTATTACTTTTGAAGTTCTTCCACTATCTCCTGTGAGCTGAAAATCATCAAAAATATTCTTATAGTTTGAGTCAAAAATTATATCGTAATAGCCGCAAATTTCCTCAAGGACACTATCTGGATTAATGACGAAATCTTCATATAAAAAATATGGATAAGATGAGTATTTTTCAGTAAACATTAAAAACCGTTCACAATATGAATTAAAATTTTCGACACGTCCCCATCCTTTTTCCTTCATTGAGAGGTATGTATCTACTGGATTTCGGAGGGTTACTAAAGGTTTTACTTTGTATTTGGTGCTTGTAAATTCAAGCAAGGCATTTAAATTTCTCACATCCTTGCCCAAAAAGTCACTGTGAGAGTGGTCTCTTATTATCAATGTCTTATCTAGCTCAATACACTTTTCAACAATAATCTCAAGCCTTGCTAAATATGCTTTCTTTAGTTCTGCTCTAGAAAGCAACTTATATTGAGCTTGAAACTGTTGTAGTGGATCCAATGGATTAAATCTAATCTTACCTAAAGTGAGAGGATTGATCTCACTGAGCATTATTACATTAGGCATTGCCGCCAGACATTTACTTATGAGAGTCCCACCCGTGCATGATAAATGATGTATTGTGCGGATTTCAAAAGAACTATCCCTGTTTACGAGTGAATCAGAATCAGACATATAATCTAGACATATAAACCACTAGGATCACTAAAATATAGATATCATCTTAAATTAGCTACCGTAATATTTGACTTACTAGAATCTAACAGCCAATGATTTACTCCACTACATTGTTCAAAAAAATCGAACCATTTTTCATACAAATCCAATACATTAGAACTATCTAGGTATGTCTTTTCTTGATTTAGTAATTGGCCCAAGCGCTTAAATTTACGATTGAATAACAAGGGGAAAAAACGCTTAATAATCCTCACAGTAACCCGCCGACGTAATAGCTCAGGTGAAACACTTAGAGTTAGAATAGTTTTTGTATGGGAGTTACTCATTAATTCCCTAAGATATTTGAATTCATTTTCTTGGGAATAATGGGTATAAAAATCATAATGAACAACCAGTCGCTCTACAATTGGTTGATCTATATACGGTAAGTTCATAGCACCAACATAGAGCCACGAGGAAGGATTATCTAGACCAAGTTGCTTACGTAAATGAGGGAAGTCAGCTTGTTGTATTCTGTTTAAGAGGAATGTCTTACCTGCACAAGACGGTCCTCCTATTACGATCAATTGGTTTGTGTAAAACATAGTAACCCCTTGCCCATAGTATAGGCTTATACTAAGTTGCTCTCAAAAAGAGCATTTTAAATTGGGGACGATGAACGATGAATTTTCCAACTTCCGAACAATGAACTTCCGAACTTAAAATATCCTATCTGCTCTCTATGAATGCAACTTGCGGTTATTGTATCATCAAAGTTGGAATTAAAAATTTTGCCTCACTTATGACTGAAATTCTTCCCCAGCCAATTGCTCCCATCACAGCTCAAGAGAACACAGTAGTAAGGTATCCATATAAACAGACACCACAAGGTAAACTGACACTCGATATTCATTTTCCGCCTGGATGGAAGCCGGTAGATCGGCGCTCAGCAGTGGTTTTCTTTTTCGGCGGAGGATTTTACGGGCATCTGAAGGGACAATTTAAGTACCAGGCAGCATACTTAGCTACTCGTGGCTTAGTGGCAATCGAAGTTGACTACCGGACTCCATATGCTAAAGGCACGACCATTGATAAGTCTACTGAAGATGCCAAGAGTGCTGTACGCTGGCTGCGAAGCCACCCTCAACTCCTGGGTATCGATCCAGAACGGATCGCAGTTGCTGGTGCTTCTGGTGGTGGGCAAATGGCTGCTGCGACTTGTACAGTGAAGGGATATGATGCCCCAGGAGAAGATTTGAGTATTTCCTGCCAAGCTAATTTGCTGCTCCTGTTCAATCCCATGCTGGACTATTCCGATGCAGATCGAACCGAGTTAGTCGGTTGTGCTGAGATGGCTCGCAACATTTCTCCCAATCTCAATTTGCACCCCGATCTCCCTCCCACCGTTTTATTCTACGGCACTGAAGATCCCGACTTGGATCAGGGCATCTCCTATTTCAAACAAGCCAGATCCCTAGGGGTAGAAGCGACCTTGTACACGGCAGATGGGGTGGGACATGGATTCTTTAAGCAGGAGCCTTGGCTCAATGCCACTCTCTACCTCAGCGACCAGTTTTTTAGGCAATATGGATATCTAGAGGGCGATCCTGCCTTGCCAGGGGACGGAGCAGCCCTGATGCGGCAAGTCAAAGTCGAGGAAGTTGAGGATACCCCCAGTAATAGTAATAGTTCTGTCCGGTCTTCGGTGATACTCGCTGTCTATGCCAGGTTTCGCAACCGTAGAACAGCCCAGGAGTCACACAAGGTCTTCGGTATTGGTTTGAGTGGCACAGACAGCGAGAGTCTGAGTGAAGCCCTCAATCAACTGGGAATTGGCACAAAATACTATGCTCATAATCGCACAGCCCTCAATGCTTTGCTCAAGGGCAGTAAGCTGTCTATTCTGGAGCAATACCAAGGTTTAGTCGATGGCATTGCTCCCTTCTATGGTCAACTGGATCGAGTCTATCCCAGCAGCAAATTCATTTTGACTGTTCGAGAAAAGCAGAGTTGGCTGGAGTCCATGGCAAATCTCGCCAGCACCATGGCAGAAAATGTCTCTTGGCTCAACCCAGAGGGGGAACCGTTAAACGAATTCTTGCTCTACCAACTCAACTCCGGTTTGTTTGAGTTCAATGCCCACCGATATTGGCAAGCTTACGAGAGCTACGTTCAAGGGGTACTGGACTATTTCCAAAACCGACCATCGGCTCTGTTGGTGATGGACATCTACAACGGCGATGGCTGGGACAAACTTTGTCCGTTTCTAGAACGAACCTTGCCTTCGCTGCCGTTTCCCCGGAGTCACTATTGGAAAAGTATGCACTCTTGGAGCAAGGAGGCTGAGGCAACCTGGGCTTATATCGAAATGCTGATTCCGGCAGATTGTCAATTCATTTTTGTTGATGACTGCAAAACAGAAGCTAGCCATCGTTCTTACTTGCCTTTTCTCGAACGGGATGGGCAGTATTGGGGGGCACCACCGGATGATGAGACTGCCATTGCTGAGTTAGAACGAATGCGCCAGGCAGGAGCCAAATTTATCGTCTTTGCCTCTGTTGCCTTCTGGTGGTTTGAGTCCTATCCTCAATTTCACCACTACCTGCGCTCCCATTTCTCCTGTATTTTGGCAAACGAACGTCTGGTGGTCTTTCACCTGGAATTTAAATAACGATAGTTTCCAGCTCAGAAATGACTTGCAATTTATCAGAGGTAACTCTTTGTCCGTTCTCATTAGTTACCAGGTCAGAAAAATTATCAGACCGAGTTGACATTGTAGACACCACATACATCAATTCTTGTTCCATCTGGCTTTGCAATTGAACGGCTGTCTTAGCCAGTTTACTCACTTGTTCCCCTGACTCATAACGAGGTAGAGCCAGAGAACGACTAACTTCATATCGTCCTTGAAGTTGTTTAGTAAAGAGAGCTTGATTTTGACCCAGAGAATCTGGATTTTTCAAGCAACGGTCAATTGCCCAGGCTGCCAAGTAAGCAGAGTACATGGCAAGAGGAACACCAATCGAAAAAATTGGATCGATAAACCCGGCTGCATCCCCAATCATGAAATAGCCGGGACCGGCAACTTGAGTTAGGCGATAGGAATAATCATTAATCTTGCCAAAATCACCCTGACAATATTGGGCATTTTCCAACAGTTGACTGAGATAAGGAATCTCGTAGCATTTGCGAAGAAAATAAGATTCCCAAGATTCACTAGTGGGTTTGGCGGTTTTCATCGCTTCAATGGGGAGAATTAAGCCCACACTGGTTCGATCCCGCTGGGGAATATGCCAAGTCCATCCCCAATCTCCTAGATCTGGAATAGAACATTGAAAGGTCACTGGCGGGATAGTTCGTAAGTTTTCCCAAGGATGAATTTTTCCATCCGAATCCATATACTTGGAGTTTTTGAAATAACCCCAAATGCTCATAAAACGAAAGCCTTGATCCACCACCCGGATGCCCAGTTTCCGGCCAATGACAGCCCCTTGTCCGCTAGCATCAACAATAAATCGGCAAGCAATTTGACCGGATGTTTTATCTTCATTAATGCGGTACGTCACATTTTGTTCTTGATTACTCTCGTTGAGATGGGTATCTAAAACAGATACTTCTTCAAAAACTTGTGCTCCTTTTTCCCGGGCATTTTCGATTAGTATATGGTCAAATCGGTCTCGTTCCACATGAAGCGCCGAACGAGAGAAACCAAAATCCTTAAATGCCAATTTTTTAACAGATCCTTTCCAGGCGACGATACCCGCTGATTTTTGCAGGAAATTTTCAGCGATAATTTTATCACTGACTTGTGCTAGGTCAGCATATTTCCAAAACGTCGGAATGATGTTTTCTCCGATGCGATGGCGAGGGTGTTTTTGTTTTTCTAACAGCACGACATCATAGCCTTTTTGGCTTAAAAAAGTCGCTGCCATACTGCCACCTGGGCCACCACCAATGACGACAACATCACAAGATTTAGGTATGTTCATTTGATGTCCTCTTTTCTAATTGAATTGCGTACCATCCAGACTGCTAATGCTGGAACTGAGACTGGCATTTTTTCTTTCTACTGCGATAGTTTCAAACATCGGTCTGAAGACAGTATAAATGTTGGGGTATAGCTTGACGAGACCAGCTTTTTTTCCAGAAATTTTTAAGCTGTTCGTATGCCAAATCTAGGTTAAGTTTTTTCTCGCTCAACTCTCGTTATCCACTCCTTTGAGTTTATTAATCACAAAAGATTTAATTGCCTTAACAGTTTCAAAATACTCTAGCAGAACATCTTCTGGATCTACCGTAATCTTAAAATTATCTTCCAGAAATCCAATCATTCGTATGACTCCCATCGAATCAATGATTCCCTGTTCAATCAGGGGATAATCGTTGGTTAAAAGACTAGATTCCTTATCATACATAAACTCCTTAACAATTTGCTCTTTAACCATTGCTTCAATCCGATCTTCGGTATAGTTCACGGCTTGGGTCATTGTTCATCTCCTATTAAAATCAATAGACATCGCCAGAAATTAGATTTTTAGTGTGGTTTTTCAATAATTATTGGAGATGTCTATTCAGAAACTTAAATAATATTTTGCTGGCGTAGTAAAGTTCTGTCAATCTTACCTGTCGATGTTTTAGGCAGAGATTGACGCAACTCAATCAAATCCGGAATCATATATTTAGGCAGTATATCACTGCAGAAAGCTTTTAATTCGCTTTCTGCGATCTCCACCCCATCTCTCGGAACAATAATTGCCTTAATATGATTACCAATTTTCTCGTCAGGAATGGGAATAACTGCGACTTCAACAACGGCAGAGTGACGATATATTGCCGTTTCAATTTCTCCAGCTTCAATACGATACCCTCTGCTTTTTATCATCGTATCACGACGACCTAAATAAAGATAATTACCATCACTTTTTTGTTTAACTAGATCTCCAGTTTTGTAAACAATCTCTTCTCCCCAGTCAGGATGGAAAGAATCGGACAGTAAAACCCCTTGAGTTTGATTTGGTATTCCCCAATATCCTTTCATTAAACCAGCACCCCTGACATAGAGTTCCCCCACTTCTCCAATTTTGGCAATTTCATGACTTGCATTCACAGCAAAAACTTCGGTGTTTTCACAAGCTGTGCCGATGGGAATAGGTTCTACCTGGTGGGGAGACAGTTCCTCAACTCGATAGTAAGTACAAACATTTGTCTCTGTTGGACCATATAAGTTGTAGTATTCTGCCTGGGGGAGATAATTCATTAGGTCGCGCAAATACTTAACAGGAAATACTTCACCCGCAAATAAGATGGTTCTCAAAGTCGGAAATTGATGCTGTTGTAAATTGCCCCAATTTACAAGCTGAATTAACACCGATGGCACTGAATACCAAATCGTAATTTGCTGTTGGGAAATGAATTGAGCTAAGTTGCGAGGAAAAACTGAAAGTTCAGGGGGAACTAAAATCACTTTTGCTCCGGCTTTAATCGTTGTGAAAATATCAAAAATTGACAGATCAAAATGTAAGGGGGCGTGATTAGAAACTCGGTCTGTTGATTGTACCTTAAAACAATTGTAAGACCAATTAATAAAAGTTAAAGCCCCTCGATGACTAATCATCACTCCTTTAGGAGTACCCGTAGAGCCTGAAGTATATAAAATATAAGCCAGATCGTTTTCAATTAGGTTAGCAACTGTCGGAGTAGAAGTCGGCGATTTCAATACATCTTGCCAAGTGATTACTTCGATAGCATTAACAATTCCCCTATCCGAGAAATCACGTTTCTCCAATAAATCCGACTTCTGGGTGTCAATTGTGAGTTGATGATCTACTAGTACTAAAGATTGAAGAGTATCAAGATCTGACCAACTCTTTTTAAGAGCTGTAAATTTTTCGCCCGTGCTAATCAAAGTCTCGATCTTAGCATTAGCAATAATCAAGGTAATTCGCTGACGGGGAGCAGCAGGATCGAGAGGAACATAAACAGCTCCCGCCTTAAGAATACCAAAAATAGCGATGATTGCTGGAATAGATTTTTTCAGGTAGATCCCGACGCGATCGCCTTTATGAATGCCAGCACTTATTAAACGATGAGCTAACTGAGAAGAAACTGTCTGTAACTCCTGATAGGTTATCGCATTATTTTTATGGATAACTACTGTTTGTTCAGGATAAAGCCTAGCACTTTTTTCTAATAATTGTTGTAATAGATATGCCATTTTTGCTTAGTTTTCTCTTACACTTGCTTTTACAAACCCATCATTTGAGAGATGATGAGACGCTGAATTTCAGAAGTCCCGGAATAGATTCGACTGCCCAAAGCATCTCTCAACTCTCGTTCCAATTCAACTTCAGTTAAATAGCCAGAACCACCATGAATTTGAATTGCATCCAAGCAAGTTTGTACCCAAGACTCGCTAATATATAGCTTGGTCATCGCTGCTTCCATCACCGCAAATTTCCCAACTTTTTTTAACCAGCCGACTTTATAAAGCAGCATTCTTGCAGTTTCTAGCCTTACTTTCATCTCGGCAATCTTGCTAGAAACGAGCTGAAATTTACCGATAGATTGACCGAATTGTTGTCGCTTGCGGGCATATTGAATGCATTGATTGAGGATTCGCTCCATCGTGCCAATGGCACTTGCTAAAATGAATCCTCGTTCCCATTCCATACTGTGAGTAAAAATAGCGACTCCAGAGCCTTCTTTACCCAAACGATTTTTGAGATCGACTTCACAATTTTCAAAACTTAATTCCCCCGTCATTGCTGTTCTCAATCCCATTTTTGAGACCTGGCGTTTTACCTGCAAACCCGGAAAATATTTTTCGATGATAAATGCAGTGATTCCCTTTTTTCCTTGTGATGGATCGACATTTGCAAAAACAATATATAAATCAGCAATTGTCCCATTACTGACAAAACTTTTGGTTCCATTTAAAACATATTTTTCTCCCCGCTTCTCGGCTGTCGTTTTCAGACTGTATACATCTGAACCCGCTTCTGGTTCTGTAATTGCATGACCACCAATGAATTCACCTTGACAAAGTTTGGGTAGATACTTTTGCTTTTGCTCTTCACTACCAAAGGTTAGTAAAGGGATCTCGCAAGCCCACAGATGGGCATTGAGCGCGAAGATTAGGCCATTATCTTGAGAGGCATAACCTAAAGCTTCTAAAGCACAGATAGTTGTCAGTATATCGGCTTCACTTCCCCCATACTGCTTAGGGATTGGCAGACCCAAAAATCCAAATTCACTACATTTTTGCCAGCCTTCTAAGTTAAATACCTCTTGCCGATCTAGCTCTAAAATATTGGCAGATAACTCTTGCTTAACAAATTGAATAATTTTTTTTCGTAACTTAATCTGTTCTGTAGTCCAAGAAAAATCCATATTTTAGCTTCTAGTCTTGGTATTTTTATTTTTCCCCAGCACCACTTGCCTATCCCTATATATCATAATTTTCATGTAGTTTTATTGTGTTTTATAGGATTAGCGATCGCCGCTTCTAACAAGGGTGGCAGAACTACTTCTGTGGCGAAATACTCTTGGGCGATCGCTCGAGCAGCTTGGCGGTGTCCTTCGTAATCAGCATTAATCGCGGCAATCCCCTCTAGAGCCTCGTCAACATCCCGAAATGTCACTATTCCCTTCCCCGTCGGTAGCCAATCCCCCTGTCCCGTATCTTGAATCAAAACTGGCCTGCCGGAGGCGAGGTAACAAATACTGCGATCGCTGAACCAACCGCCTCTCATGACCACATATCCCTGTTTGGCCACACCAAACTCAGCACGAGAACCTTGAATAAACTGCTGATAGTTATTTGGACTCCAGGAAGTTCGCCATCCCGATACCACGTCCCAACCATGCTCAGTAAGCTCTTCGGGAAAACCGCCCGTAAGGGCCAGACATAATGGCTGTTGGGTTAGTTTTGGTAGATCTACGAACTGAGGAAAGGATTGATTTTTATTACCGTAGCTTAAGCCTTGGTAGGTCACTTCTTGGTAGCTACGCCACTGGAGGATAGAGGTGAAATGGGTGGCATTTCCCACCTCAGTTACTGACCAGTGGGGCAAGAAAACCGAAAAAGTTGTTTTTAGCCATTGCTTACCTAGAGTTGGAATGGGGCAGTCGGGAGCGCCAAGATTCTTCCCGATAGTAAACAAACGCTCACAGCGTTCAACAGTTTCCTTCAGTTCTCGGTGGCCATTGGCAATGGCAATTTGGGTAAACCCTGGATCGGAATCAATAAAAATCCGTCGTTTAGGCCAGTCATATTCGTCTCTCCAAGGGAAAATTGATAAGCCGCGCACCAGCAACAAGTCTGCTTGAGCGCAGATATCGCAGAAGTAATCAAGGCTCATTCCCAAGGAGCGATCGCCAACGCGGTAAATCCACTGGTTGCCGAAGCCAAATGGCTCTAAGCAATCTTGCACATACTGGATAGGATAGTCCAAGTCAGTGGTCAGTTGTTCCGTTTCCCAGTTATACACCCACGATCCGTCCCCACAGTCTTCTAGAAAAAAGACATCGTGACCTAGATGGCGCAACCCCAAGAGATATTGGAGTTCGCACCAAGCTTGTCCACCCACAGGAAAGCGACCTATTGCTCCAGCCAAAATGATAATCATACTGTGTAGCAATTAAATAGCAATAAATCGGAGTAAAATTAGGAAAAACGTAGTTAAACAGACATTAATGTATTTCCCCCCAAATCAAGTTTACAAAAGATATGGCTATTGGGTGAGCAAAAAAAGGTATCGTTGACATAGTTTTGTAACCAAGGTTCAGAAATCTTGAGAACACGGGCAATCCCAGCTAATGGAATTTTCTCTAGTAGCAATCGGTCAATCAGAACTTTAGTTTCTTCTGGAATCCTACGACCTTGAGGATTTTCCACAAATTGTCGACCATATGCGAAGCGGTATCCTTTAGGGCAATCATTGCACTTGTAATTTTTTTTCCCATGGCGTGTTTGGCCATTTTTTACGATCGCCTGAGAACCACAAGTTGGACAAGATAACAAGGAATCTGACATGAATGAACTTTCAAGATAAAACTACTTGCTATCTTCCCTTATCCTTTCCTTTTTAGGACTACCCTTATTTAAGTCTAATTATTAGGGGCTTCAAATTCCTCAACAGTACATCAGTCCTGCTTTTTGAATACTGAATCGGTGTTCTAGTCATTCCCCCTCGAGATAGATTGACTATTAATCACGATTAAATATGATTCAGGCTTAGATCATAAGTCTGAATTATCAATCAAATAAAAAAATATATCTCAAATTCTTGAAATTTAGTCAACTTTTGCGCATCTAATAAGATAGACTTAAATCAATGAGAGATGAAATAGTAATTGATTAAAACCTATTCCATTAGCTCCTGACCCCCAAGATCTGATTAAGGAGGAATTACAACGTGGATTTTTTGTCCGATTTCTTGATGCTTTTCCTGGCGAAGTTGCAGTCCCCAACACTCGGCTTTCTGATCGGTGGTATGGTCGTTGCCGCCGTCAATAGCCGACTGCAAATTCCAGATGCGATCTATAAGTTCATCGTCTTCATGCTGCTCATAAAAGTCGGCCTGAGCGGCGGCATTGCGATCCGCAATGCCAATCTGGCGGAGATGCTGTTGCCCGCGGTGTTCGCCATGGTAGTGGGGATCCTTATCGTGTTCATCG
>JASJDR010000204.1 GCA_030065615.1 Xenococcus sp. MO_188.B8
AATCCTTTGAGTGCAGAGATTTCGTCTCCACCGATACAAGCAGTTTTAGAATCTGCTGCTACTACAGCTCTAGAAAAAGCGTCAAGCATTGAGCTCTCCTTTAATATTGTGACAAATTTAAATTTTATTTAGGTGACGGTCGAGAAGCCTAATGAGCGACCCCGCGTCGGCGTCAGACGCTCTGGGTAGCGCGAGTCTTGACCTGTCGTTATAAAACATAAATGAGTCTGGTACCTTTGGTCTCTTTTATTTACAACAAAGCAATATTCTGTAACATTTAATGCTTAATATTTCTTAACATAAAACATTATTTGGTCTATTTTAAGTCTAGGAGACCTTTTTCTTTGAGTTTAGGATTAAAACGGAAATCCATTGTTACTCCGCGATCGCGTAATTGTTGTTTAATAGTAGTTTCAATGCGTCTGGCTGCTTTTTTGAGAGTTTTGCTCTGTTCTAGTTCTCCTCCTGCTAGATATTGAGCTTTCTCCTCTTCAGTCATAACTGGTTTGACATCAATCGGTTGAGTCCAAGATGTTTCTGATGCTGCATTCCCGGTCGGGACTTCGCCATGTTCAGTGATCCAAGCCTGACGAGTTTCTTCTAAAATAGTGCGATTAGGGCGAGCAATTGTTTGTAATTTTAACCAATAACAATTTTGAGGTTGACGAACTAAATGTTGTTGGAGACTGAGATAAATGTCTCGGGAATAACCAACAAATTGCAATTCTTTTTCTTGATTAAAAATGGCATAGACACCAATCTTTTTTTGCAAATCTTCTTTAATACAACCGGTATCATCAAGATATGCTAGATACTCTAGACTAGCCAGACTCATATTCTGCGCTCCAATTCACATCTATAGATAAAAGGTAATGGGTGAGAGATAACTTTTGACTTTAACTCATCCCCAATCTCTAATCCCTAATCTATTTAATCAAGTCTAGTTACTTATAAATTCTGATTTTCAGGAAATCTTCCGATAAATGGCGCAGAGACGACTGGGTTTAACTATTTTTGCTTTGAATATAAAATTAGGCGGTACATTGATAATGGCGTATTCGGGACTATTGTGATATATCTCAAATTCGCTGGGCATTCCTTTCGGAGTATTTTGACTATAGGGTACCGGTTGAAACACTAGGCCAGTAAACTCGCATGTTTTAAGTGATAACTGTTCACTAATCTTTTGAATAAACAGTTCGCTACTGAGAAGACTAAATAGTAAAGCTTGGGATTCTGGATTGAGAACAACCTTAGTGTCGAAATTTTCTAATATTTTAAGAGCCATCTGTCTTACAGATTCATAAATCTGTAATTAATGTATAGTAGATACGTAATTAATATATAGACTGATTATACCAGGATTTGTAAATTAATATTCACTAATTCTGATTGTTTGATTAGTATTTGGAATAACCTAACCATCTTAAGAGCAAAGCCATCCTAATTTTATAGGAGTTTTAATAAGATTAACAAAAGATAATTTTAACCCACTTCGCATCTGAGGAAGATAATCATCATCCAAGACGATTTGATATTTTTTATCTCCAATTCTGAGATTAATAGATTTCTCTTTTGTTTTTCTGTAATTTATAAGTATTATTTATATAACATCGGCTAGAATTGGACCGACTCTTAAATCCGCGTAGCTATGTTGAAAAATAATTCGAGATCACCGATTGTTAATCTCATAGTCGGTGTAGCGATCAGGCAAAGCCTGGCACTATTCGCGATCGCTTTGGGAATTAATGCTTGTAATCATTCTAATATCACTAATGTCCCTAACAACCAGAACAATGACAATAAGGCAATTCAGATTGGGATTTCCTCAGAAAATCTGATTTTTGAAGACAAAATAGTATCTTTAGCCAAAAAAGCCACAGATCAGCAAGTGGAAGTCCAAGCGAAAGGCTCAGTCAAACTTACAGAGTTAGCCTGTTCAAGTCAACTATCGGCAATTATGATTGCTGATGAAATGTGGCCTAATATTAAATGTCCTGATGCTAGTTGGGTTAATACCTCAGATTCAGTTTACGCTACTCGGATTCAATTTGCCCTTCCTGTTACTAAAGCGCAAGAGTTGGGTTGGCTAAATAGGGTAGTAAGTCGTGAAGAAGTTCTTGAAGCTTTGAAAGCTGGTAAGATTCGCTTAGCTACTACAACACCAACCCATTCTAATAGTGGTTACAATACTTTGCTTTGGCTGGTGCGAGGGGAAATTAGTCCTAATTTAACTCCTGAACAAATAACTCCTGAATCTTTGGCACCACTCAAGCCGATTTATCAAAATTTAGCAGTTTCGAGCGAAAGTA
Source organism: Xenococcus sp. MO_188.B8 (assembly GCA_030065615.1). Lineage (GTDB taxonomy): Bacteria > Cyanobacteriota > Cyanobacteriia > Cyanobacteriales > Xenococcaceae > Xenococcus. The sequence continues at coordinate 2,313 of JASJDR010000204.1, forward strand.
CTTCTTATCTGGCTGAAAAACTAGCCCAAGAATGGTCAGATGATACTCTAGCAGCATTATATCGTTTTCTCTACACACCAGATGGCAGAGCAGTTTATCATCATGGCAATAAATTACAGCTTCCCCAAAAAGTTACGTTGATAGATGTCTCCCCTGCGATCGCAGTTACTCCCACTTGGTTTGTGACAACAAGTGATGAAAAACTGAAACAGCAATTAATAGAACGGGTATTTGGCAAGTTAGAAACTTCTAGTCAAGATTTACTGAAAGAATTAAAGCAACTTAACCCTCCTTTAGCAGAAGGAATTACCCAAGAGTTTACTCCCGTTGCTGAAATACACCGCAATTTACTCAATAATTTCCACCCCAATATTCGCCAAAAACGCTGGATTGTCGGAATTGTTGATGCCTCAGGTTCGATGCAAGGAACAGGTTATCAAGAATTACAAGCGGCATTTCTCGAACTTCTTAATGTGGAGCGAGCTAAAAATAATTATCTTTATTCTCCTAATGATCGCTTTAGCCTGATTATCTATCAAGGATACAATGCTTATCAAATTCCCCGAGGAACGAATGCAGGAGCAGAAATTGATCGAGAAACTATTCTGGGATCTTTGCAAAAAGATATTAAACCCAAGGGAGGAACTCCTGTCGCCGAAGGTTTAAGGAAGGGTTTTCAAACGGCTTTAACTATTCCATCTGATTATAAAACAGAAATATTCCTCTTTACTGATGGTCAATTTTCTAATCCAGTTGACTCTAATCTCTTAAATATTTTCCAACAACTCGAAGCTAAAAATGCTGAGTTTACTATTGTTGGTGCGGGAGATGTAGATCGAAAAGCACTAATAAACTTAGCGGAATTGCTGAATGCTCGTCCGATTATTTCTGAGGATGCGAATGAAACTCTAGAGGAATTATTGAAAGCATTCCGAGAAGCGCAGATCTAGAGCTTCGATTCAGTAACCATAAAATTCTAGTGCAGGCAAGCAGAGGGGCAGGGAGCAGGGAGCAGGGAGAGTTACCTAGCTAAATATTGTATTTTTATTGATAAATCATTATGAATTTTAATTCTCGGGGATTTTCTAAAGTAACTGCTGGTTTATTAATGTTGCTGTTATCCTTGGCATTTGCTGCCTTAGGAGCGGGTTGGATAATTAGCGTTGTCTTGGGTATCTTGATTGGAATCGCTTTTTTGATTCTGACTACAAGTATTGGCAATCGTATCCAGAATTTTTCTAATGTAATTGCTTATATTTTAATCGCGATCGCGACATTAACCTTAATTATTTTTGGCATCCCTAAGATTCAAGAAAGCTTGAAAGCTCCCGATCTAGTTTACGGTTATGTGGGTGGGGAAAGATATGATTTACTAGTACGCAATAATAAGGTGCAAAAATTGTTATCCGATGCTGATTTACAAGTAACCGATGCTAGTACCACTAAGAAAGGTTCGGTTTCTCAGTTACAAGTTTTTAATCAGGCGACAAGTCAATCGTTAGATAGTCTCGATTATGTCTGGACAGGAGATTCTGCGATCGCTGAAGCTGGTAAAGAAATAATCGAAGCTAATGGAAAGAAAGTCTTAGAAAATGAAGCGACGTTACTAGATCCTTTGGTTTTAGTTGTAAATAGGAAAGCTGCTAATAAAATGTCAAAAAGTGGCTTTTTTTCTGCTCTTTCTGATAATTCTTTCAAAAGTTCTGGTTTTTCCTATGAGTTAGATACTGTCAAGTTTGCCGATCTTTTAGAGGGAGATTCTACTTGGAATGAGATTGGCATTACTCGTTATGCTTCTCCTCCTGGAATCATCATGGCAGATGCGCGGAAATCTAATGGTGGAGTGATGGCAGAAACTTTAATTGGGACTATTTGGTACAATATGGCGCTTCAGGGAATTGCTGATACTCCCAGCCTGGAAACCAGTAAACAAATTAACCAATTTCGACCTTTACCAACCAATATTCCCCAAGAATTAAGTCAGAAAATGCAGGAGTTGCGATTGCGTTCTGGTTTTGCTGAATCAACTTCTTCTAAATTAAAAGTACAACTAGAAGAAGGTGGTTCTCCTTGGGCATTAACCTATTATTCTTTAGGGAGAAATATTACTAAAACCAATCCCGAATTTACTTTAGTGGCTCTGTCTCACACAATGGTTAGTAGTAATCAATTACTATCTTTCTCTGAAAAGGGAACTAGATTACTCAGAGTTATCGAATCAGGAGAGTTTCAGAAAATTGCTCAAGAATATGGTTATGACGCGCCACAAGGGAGTTGGATAGTTTTAAGCGATCCGACATTTGAAGCAGTGCGATCTCTAACTAACTTGCCACTGTAGTAGTATTTTCCTTAGCTTTTCGGCTGCGGAATAGCTGGATAAAAGTATCGCTAACTGTATGATCTTTAGTCTCAGCAGCATATCGATTCTTGCAGTTATTGATTCCAACAACTAGCATTGCTTTGAGAGAAACACAAATTGCCCAATAAATTCTGGGTATGGTAAAGTCAAACAATGGTAATGCAAGAAAATACTACATCACCTATTCAATCTTCTTTCCTGGCTTTGCCTCCATCAACATCGATTAGACAAGCGATTGAGAGTATGGCAGAAGCTAGAACAAGTTGCGTACTCATCGTCGAAAATCAAAAACTGCTAGGGATTTTCACCGAACGAGATGTTGTCCAACTCACGACAAAAACAGCCATAATTTCAACCTTAACCTTAGCTGAACTGATAACAACAAAGGTTATAACGCTAAAAGCTTCAGAAACTGAAAATATCTTTGCGTTGTCAGGACTCTTTCGCCAACATAGAATTCGTCACCTTCCCATCCTAAATGATCAAAATCAGGTTTTGGGAGTTATTACTCCTCAAAGTCTCCGAAATGTTCTGACGCCACAATATTTGCTGCGCTATATTCGGGTAGAAGAAGTTATCAATAACAATGTGATTCATGGGTTTCCCCACGACTCAATCCTCGCCCTTTCCCAAAAAATGGTGAGCCATCGTGTCAGTTGCATCGTCATTATTGATCCCCAAGCCCCTTATCCTATCGGAATTGTGACCGAACGGGATATTGTGCAGTTTCATCGTTTGGGCTTAGATTTTTTACAAGTTTCTGCTCAAAGCGTTATGAGTACGCCACTCTTTACGGCGCAGCCGCAGGACTCTCTTTGGACTGTTCACAAACGTATGCAGAAATTGCGAGTACGCCGATTAGTTGTCACACAACCGACGGGTGAATTAGCTGGGATTGTAACGCAAACTCAAATGCTGAAAATGCTCGATCCAACTGAGATGTATCAAGTTATGCAGCAAATGCAGGAAATTATCGATCAGCAAACGAATGACTTGCACCGACTCAATCAAGAATTGCAAATTAAAAATAGAGAGCTAGATCGTCTCTCAAAAGTGGATGAACTCACACAAGTTGTTAACCGTCGTAAGTTAAATGAATTCCTTGAGCGTCAATGGCAGCGACTATCACATCTTGGAAAACCAATCTCCGTGATTATGTGTGATGTTGATAACTTCAAAGCCTACAACGATACATATGGTCATTTAGCTGGAGACGAATGTTTGGTAAAAATCGCTCAGACTCTTAGAGCAGTGACTCGGCAAACTTCAGATTTAGTAGCTCGTTACGGTGGTGAAGAGTTTGCCTTGGTTTTGCCAAATACTAATAATACTGGTGCCGAGCGTGTGGCAAAAACTATCCTCACTCAAATTCAAACCCTACAAATTCCCCATGCCTTCTCCAGCATAGCTAATTACGTCACTGTCAGCTTGGGAGTCGCTACGGTAAATCCCGATCAAAGTAGTTCACCAGCAATATTATTACAAGTCGCAGATCAACTTCTCTATCAGTCCAAGCAACAAGGTCGAAACACTTACACTATTAGGAGTTACTGAATCAAGGTATAAATTTTTTATGATCGTTTTCATTACAAGCTAATAAATACCTAATCGGTTAAACGCATCAATATCTTTGTCTATCTGTTCAAATTCAGACATCTTGATTAACTGCTGAACTCGCGTAATATTGTCGATTCTTATCCTAATTTTACCCTACAAAGCGCGATCGCATTTTAATAATATTCGATCCGCAATTAAGTAAGCTGTAAATATAATTTAGACGAAATCTATTGATAAACTAGATACAAAATCAATTATATAAATTATTTCTATGTCTGCCACAGCTACATCTCGTTATGTGACTCGAAATCCTGAAATTTTGAGTGGAGAGCCGATTATTATCGGTACTCGGACATCTGTACGGGCTATTGTCGGTTTGTGGCGATTAGGCATTATGCCAGAAGAAATTTTAAACCATTTGCCTCATCTAACCTTAGCTCAAGTTTTTGATGCTTTAAGTTTCTATCTCGATCATCAGATAGAAATCAATGAATATATTGAGCGAAATCAAGTACCTGATGAACTAGTTCATATTTCCGTAAAAGCGGCATTAGATGAATCATAATCATGTTCGCAAAACTTTATACTGATGAAGACATGTCAGCTTTGGTAGCTAGGCTGTTAAGATCCCGTGGTTTAGATGTGACAACTGTTCCCGAACAAGCAACTCTTGAAAAAACTGACAGTGAGCAACTAGAATTTGCAACTTCTTTGGGTAGATGCCTCTTGACTCACAATCGCGTTGACTTCGAGCGGTTACATATTCAGTATATGGAGCAGAATAAAGAACATTCTGGGATTGTTATTGTCCCTCAGAAAAATGCTTATGAAGTAGCTCGACGCATTGGTATTTTAGTAACTCATCGTTCGCGGAGTAAGGCATCAGTAAAAATACTCAAGTCTCCCAGAGACTCAAGAATGGTAATTCTGGTATATGAACAAGAAACAGAATTACCAAATTATCACAGAAAGAATTGATGACGTGGTTTTATTGCTAAACGTGATGAAACAGATAGAACTGCCAGAATTAATCAATTCCTATCTAGCTCGTCATCCGAATCAACGAGGATTAGACTGGGGATGGGTAGCCGTAATCTGGTTGTCATATATACTCTCTCAAGGAGACCATCGGAAAGTAACAGTGCGAAAATGGGTGAATCAGAGAAGATACACTATCGAAAAGGTATGTGGCATCGAACTGACGGAAACAGATTTCACCGATGACCGACTGACTATTTTACTGAGAAAACTGAGTCAAGAGTCAATCTGGTCAAAAATAGAAAATGACCTCAACAGCAACAGCATTAAGATTTATGATTTGAGAGTAGAACAAGTACGTCTGGATGCGACCACAATGAGTGGGCATCATCTGGTGTCAGAGTCAGGATTATTTCAATTTGGTCACAGCAAAGATGACCCAAGCCTGGCACAAATTAAGGTGATGTTAGCCAGTCTCGACCCGTTAGGAATGCCCCTAGCCACGAAAGTGGTATCGGGAGAACAAGCAGATGATGGTTTGTATCTGCCGATCTTGGAGCAAGTGAGTCAAAACCTGAGTCAATCAGGATTACTCTGGGTGGGAGATTGTAAAATGAGCAGCCAAGAAACTCGTGGTGACATTCATCGTCAACAACATTACTATTTAACGCCTCTCTCCCGTGTGGGCAAAGTACCAGAGTTAATCAACCAGTGGGTGAAGCAAGTAAGAATGGGACTTCTGCCAGGACAAGAAATTATCCGTGTTGATAGTGAGGGAAAATCTTGTCAGATTGCTACAGCCTATGAATTATCACGTTCACAACAGATTACTTTGGGACAAGAGGAATTAATTTGGACGGAGCGAGTGTTACTAGTACACTCAGAAGTGGCTCAACAGAAGCAACAAAGAGGACTGGAACAACGCTTGAAAACAGCTACAGAAAAAATTCAAGCACTAACGCCACCTCCTGGAAGAGGGAAGCGCCAGATTCGTGATGAATCAACCCTAGATCACAAAGTGCAAGCCATTCTCAAAGCTCATCGAGTCGAAGGTTTGCTGGAGTTTGATGATGAATATCAACCGCCAAACTCTCGACGCCAAGGACGTTATCAAATTACGGCAATTACTCTCAATAAACAGTCTATTGAGCAGGCTAAACTCCTTTTTGGTTGGCGAGTTTACGTGACCAATGCTCCTGAGTCGAAACTCTCACTCAAAAAAGCCGTGTTGACTTATCGAGATGAATGGCTCATCGAACGTAATTTCGGTCGCTTCAAAGGAGTCCCCTTGTCGATTACTCCCTTTTTCGTTCAACGGGATGATCAGGTTCAGGGCTTAGTACATTTGCTGAGTTTGGCAGTTCGTTTACTGAGTTTGATTGAGTTTGTGGTGCGTCGTCATTTGCAACAAACGGGAGAATCTTTGAAGGGTCTTTATTCGGGAAATCCGACCCGAGCTACTGCCAGACCTACTACCGAAAAGCTGCTCCAAGCCTTTGATAATCTGACCCTGACTTTGATTCAAACTGGAGGAGAATGGTATGGTGATGTAACTCCTCTTAATCCTTTGCCGTCAAAGATTTTAACTTTTTTAGGCTTGTCTCCAGAGATTTACTCTGGGTTGGTCGAAAACTCAACATAATCCTTAATTTTGGAGCTATAAATGCATTGATAAGTATTTTTTCTTATAACCTCGTACGCGAACGATGAGTCTCTACGTTTATTAATAGTTTTACCCTTTATTGTCCAAATTTCTGTTGTGGAGAAGATAGGCAACAGGTAATTGAGCTAGCTCGGAAAATGCAACCAGATTGTATTTTGACAGATTTAGTTATGCCTGTTAAAACAGGATTTGAAGCGGTTAAAGAAATTAGACAAATTTCCGATATTCAAGATGTAATGATTATTGCTATCTTTGCCAGTGTTTTGGATCTAGATCGGGCAAAAAGTTGCCTCATAGGTTGCGATTTCTTTTTGTCCAAACCAGTAGACGAGCAAAATTTACTTGACTTATTACAAGAGTATTTGCAGTTGGATTGGATTTATGAGGACCTTGAGAACACTGTTGCCGCTAATACTTTAATTGTTCCACCCCCAGAAGAGATGGAAATTCTCTACGAGCTAGCCATGCTAGGCAGTATGAAGAAAATTCTTGAACGAGCAATTTATCTGGAACAACTAGACGAACAATATGCTCTTCTAGCTATAAAACTTCAAGAATTAGCTCAAGATTTTCAAGAAATAGCAATTGTCAATTTAGTCAAGCAATATTTATAGGGAAACTATCATGATCAAGATTAAAAGCAAAACCTTAACTGTTATTAGTCTTGCCTTATCATTATTGGGCATGGTGGCTTGTAGTCCCCAAAATTCAACTTCCCAAAACGAGATTCCCGAAGCAAATCAATCATCAGCATTACAAAAGACTATCGTATTAGCGGATATTTCGGATAATCCGCAAAAAAAAATTAGAAGATTTCAGCCGTTAGCCGATTATCTTGCTGCTAATTTAAGTGAGTTTGATCGCGGCGCAGTAAAAATTGCTCCTGATATGGAAACCCTGATTGCTTGGCTTAAATCTGGCGAAGTGGATATTTATGTCGATAGCCCTTATCCCGCAATGTTAGCGATGAATAGTGCAGATGCCAAACCGATTTTGCGGCGCTGGAAAAAGGATCAAGCCGAATATTTTTCCTTAATTTTTACCATAAGCGATCGCAATATTAGTTCTCTGTCTGATTTACAAGGAAAAACTATTGCTTTCGAAGAGCCTTTTTCTACCACAGGTTATATGTTGCCCCTAGGTAAACTTATAGAATCGGGACTCAATCCCCTAAAACAAAGCTTACCTAATAGTTCAGTACCAGAAAATGTCGTAGGATATGTTTTTAGTTATGAGGATGAAAATAGTATTGAATGGTTACTCAGTGGCAAAGTAGCGGCAGCGGCGATCGATAATCGTAACTTTGACAAGCTGTCACCAAAAATCAAGGAAAAAGTAATTGTGCTAACTGAAACAGAGAAGATCGCTCGCAACCTAGTAATGGTTCGGGGAGACCTGCCTCCAGATCAAATTAAGGCAATCTCGTCAGTCTTGCTCGCCATGGATCAAACCGATGAAGGGAAAGTGGTGCTCGAAAAATTTAGTAGGACAACTAAGTTTGACCAGATTCCTACTACAGAAAGCTTAAACAGAATCCAAGAACTTTATCAAAAAACTCAGCATAGTTTATCAAAAAACTCAAAATAAATGAAGTGGCCTCATCAATTACCAAAGCGGCAAATACCTCTGGGGTTTAAACTAACTCTGGTAATGACCAGTTTAGTTGCGTTTAGCGTGGCGATTACCACTTCTGTATCTATTTATCGTAATCAAAAAATCTTTCGTCAAGAACTGGAGCAAAAAGCTGAGGTTCTTTTGAATACGCTAATCATTGCCACTGCTGATTCACTATATTTTGGGAATGTCGAGTTGCTCGAAGATATGATCGATGAATTAACTTTCCAAGAAACCATATTAGCTAGTCGAGCATTTCATCGGGATGGCAGAGTTATCGTCGATACCACAATTCAAGAACAACATGCTTTTAGCTTAAAAGCAGATCCTTTGGGTCAGAAGATTTTACAGCGTCAGACGACAATGTTTGATTGGCAAGGAGATCGTCTGTTAGCTGGCAAGCCAATAATTTTAGGCAATCAAGCTATTGGAGCGATCGCGGTAGAACTATCCACAGAATCATTACACCAAAAAAACCTAGCTAAGCGGAATCAAAACATTATCTTAGCTCTAATACTGGGAACTGTCGGCGCGTTCATCTCACTGGGGGTGAGTAAATCGATTACCGAACCACTCATTGAAATAACTCAGGCTACCGAGCATTTAACTCAAGGCGATCTAGAACGCCAAATCATGATTCACACTAATGATGAGTTAGCTATCTTAGCCAATGCCTTCAATACTATGACGGCCAAGCTGAAAAAATTAATTGATAATCTACAGCAGAGCCAACAATTGGCCTCACGGAAAGCCGCCCAATTAGAAGCAGCCTTAAAGGAATTGCAACAAGCTAAGGAAACAGCCGAAGCAGCTAATCAGGCGAAAACTCAGTTTCTCTCTAATATGAGCCATGAATTACGTACTCCTCTGAATGGCATTCTTGGTTACGTGCAAATTCTCCGAAGAAATCGTGATTTAACGCCTCAACAAACCAAGGGTTTAAATATTATCTACAACAGTGGCAATCATTTGCTGACTCTGATTAATGACATCCTCGATCTCTCGAAAATAGAAGTTGGGAAACTCGAACTGGCCACAACTGATGTTCATCTTAAAAATTTTGTCCATGGCATTGTCGGTATTATGGCAATGCAAGCTAAAGTCAAAGATTTGCAGTTTCAGTACCAAGCTCAATCTATTCTCCCTCTAGGAATTCAAGCCGATGAAAAGAGACTCCGACAAGTATTACTTAACTTATTAGGAAATGCGATTAAATTTACCGATCGCGGAGCTGTAACTTTAAACATTAGTGTAGTGACCCAAGATGTAGCAGCAGAACCTTTAAAGTCACCGTTACACCGCCGTAAAAGCGGTGCGACCCCGGTCGGGTCTCCCGACCTAGGGAACGCGCACCAAGAGACGACGGTGCCTGTCTTGGGCAGCATTCCCTTGCGTCTTGCGCCGACGCGGGGTCTGCCCGCTGCGGTGACCGGTGTTCCCCGGTCAAATCACAAAACTCTTCGCTGGGAAGTTACAGATACAGGAGTCGGGATGGATTCCCCACAAATAGCTAAAATTTTTCAACCTTTCGAACAGGTTGGCGACCTCAAACGCCAAGACGGTGGGACTGGGCTAGGTTTAACTATTACTAAACATTTGGTCGAGCTAATGGGAGGAAAACTGCAAGTCAGTAGTGAATTAGGTAAAGGTTCAACTTTCTGGTTTGAAGTCACTTTTCCCGTCATCGAACAAATAACAACACAGGATAAATTACCTGAACCGAGAAGAATATTAGGTTATCAAGGCAAACGGCGACATCTACTCATAGTCGATGATAAGGAAGATAACCGTCTAGTATTGCAGAATATGCTCGAACCGTTAGGGTTTGAGGTAACTCTCGGAGAAAATGGTCAACAGGAAATCGAGCTGGCACGGCAAATCCAACCAGATTGTATCTTGACCGATCTAATTATGCCTATCAAGACAGGGTTGGAAGCAGTTCAAACAATTAGACAAATCCCCGAGCTTCAAAATGTAATTATTATTGCTATCTCTGCCAGTGTCCTCGATCAGAACCGGCAGCAAAGTCAAATTGCTGGTTGTGAGGCTTTTCTTGCCAAACCCATAGATGAGCAAGAGTTACTAACACTCTTACAAAAGCATTTAAAATTAGATTGGATTTACGAAGAAATCGATAAAGGTGATGCCAATCATCTAGTAACTACTGAAACTAATGCCACGACCACTTTAATCGCTCCGCCGCCAGAAGAAATGGCAATTCTCTACAAACTAGCCATGCTAGGCAGCATGAAGAAAATTCGTGAACGAGCAATTTATCTAGAGGAATTAGACGAACAATATGCTCCTCTAGCTGCCAAGCTCAAAGATTTGGCCCAAGGATTTCAAGAAAAAGCGATCGTTAATCTAGTTGAGCAATATCTTACTCAGGAGTGAAAAGATAATGAAATTGATATCTCCCAAAGAGTTTAATTTGAAGTTCGATCTCCAAGATCACAATATTTTAATTGTTGACGATAACACCAGTAATTTGGCTGTGATTGTCGATTACTTGGAAGAGTCTGGTTTAAATATTTTGGTTTCTCAAGATGGTGATAGTAGTTTAAAACGAGCCAAATATGCTAAACCGAGCATTATTCTGCTTGATGTCTTAATGCCAGGAATTGATGGCTACGAAACTTGTCGCCGTCTCAAGAACGATCCCGAAACTAAAGATATTCCTGTGATTTTCATGACAGCTTTATCTAGTACAAAAGATAAAGTCAAAGGATTTGAGGTCGGAGCTGTAGATTATGTCACCAAACCCATCCAACCTGAGGAAGTATTTGCCAGAATTAAGTTACATTTAGAATTAACTTATATGACACAAACGCTAGCTCGACAAAACACTATTCTTCAAGTAGAAATCCAACAGCGCAAAAGCATCGAAAAAGAATTACATATAATTAATAATCAATTAAAACAACAAATTAAAGAACGCAATAAAGCTCAAGAAGCTCTTAAAATACTCAACGAACAATTAGAATCTAGAGTTGAGCAAAGAACGAATGAGCTACAAATTACTAATCAGAATTTAAATTGCCAAATTATTGAACGAGAAAAAGCAGA
>JASJDR010000205.1 GCA_030065615.1 Xenococcus sp. MO_188.B8
ATCTCAGTCAGTATCTGACATTTCCTACTCCTTGAGTATCGGGATGTCTTTTTTCTCGATCTTTCTTTTCCGAAAAAGAACTTCGCACTGTCCAGTTATTAGTTTTCTAATTTCTTTGTCTCTTTGCTCAAGAGAAAGAGAGTTTCTTATCTTTTGTCTCTTCTGTTCTTCTTCTCTCTTCTCTTGAGCATGTTTTTCGATTAGATGCCGAGGCTAGAACCTATATTAGTCGCCAAGCAAATTTTGCATTACTAGAGAACTAGCTGCCATCCCTTCTACACAATAACTTCAGCTATTCATACTCCCATCAACTTTTTTTGGTGCAAGATCTGAGTTTAACTCTAGCGTTTCCACTGTAATTGATAATAGCAATCGGGAAGTTTGGGCTGCTGCACTTGATGGCTTTTTTAATCCTTTGGCGGAGCGCATCAGCGATCGCCGAGTCCAACTTGCTTAAAGGTATCGGCGGCAAACTTTAGGCCATAAGTCGGATTGGCATCGGTAACACCTCGGGTTGGATCGTAACAGCAGAAGGGCGTATCGTCGCTGTCTTCTAGGAAATAGACCTCATGACCTAGATTGTGGAGACCCATAACGTACTGTAGATGATGCCAGGCCATGCCTCCAAAAGGACAGCGGACAATATAGCCAAGGATTAGAATGCGCAAGCGCTCGCAGGGTTGTTTCGCTAATAAGTTCATCAGGCAATCTCCGCAAGATATTCATTCCCCTTACTAAATTCCCAGTTCATTCAGGAATTTTCCCAAGACTTTTTTGGCTTCCAAATACTCAATGGCAATATCTCGAGCAGCTTTAGAATGTTGTTTATAGTTACCTGCGATCGCGTCTATGGCAGCGGCGGCTTCTTCGACGGTACGCACGGCAAACAGCCCTTCCCCACAGGGTAAGTAGTCACTAAACCCCGTATCCTGCATGACGACCGGGCGACTGCTGGCTAGATAAGCAGCACTGCGATCGCTAAACCAGCCGCTGTTAGTAGCGACAAAACCGTTTTTGCAAACGCTGAATTCCCCCTGAGAGTTCTGAATATAATCTCTAAAGGAGTCAAAGGAAATAGTAACGTCATGAGCATCTCGAAGTTGCCAGCCCGCATCGCGAAGGTCTTTAAAAGGTACTTGAGTTCCAGCAACTGCTAATTCAAGAGGTACTTCAGTGAGATGAGCAAGGTTAAGGAACTTCTTAAATTCGAGATCCTTATGTCCGTAGGTAGTACCTTGATAATTAAGAGGTTCGTAAGACTGCCAGTTCATTATAGTGGTGAAAGGCATTTTATCATTTGATGGTTGTGAGCTGAAAAGCTCTGTAGCAACAGGATGAAAAATTGCTCGCCATGATTTTCCAGCAGTAGGAGCCGAACTTTTATTTGTCCCAATATTTTGCCCTGTTGTATAGTAGAAGTCGTACTTTGGTAGAACCTCGTCAGCTTCTAGTTTATTAACCATTTTCATCTGGGTAAATCCAGGCTCTCCATCAATGAGGACGCGAAGATTGGTGTTTTGTGCTTCCTCAAGCCAACTTCCATGAGTTCCCATATCTACAAACAAATCGGCAGAGCGGAAAGCCGCGTTGATCTCCGCTTGGGAAAGTCCATAATATTCCCCTTCTGCATCCACAAAGCACAGTTGATCTAGACCAACACGAGCTAGGAGCGACTGAACGATTTTGAAACCGTAGGTACAATCGTCACTTATGATGCCTTCTTGCTCAGGGTTATAGCAGGCATTAGGATAGCCAGCTTTTTCTACAAAGTAGACCTCATGTCCGAGCTGTTGAAACCCCACTAAGTACTGAAGCACCCACGACATCATGCCACCAAGGGGGTAACGTACCATGTAGGAACCGAGAATAATGCGAGTCATAATCAAGAGTTACAATTAAAGGCTAAAAAGGTTTTTTTACCTGTCCAGGATTTCTTTGACAAAAGTTTCATGGACTTCTGTGAGGTTTTTTCGGGCTCGTTCACAGCATTCTTTGGCTTTTGTCCTTGCTGCATCTGTGAGGCAGTATTCAAAAGCCTTGTGGAGAGCCTCGTCAGTTACCGTATCAGCGGTAAACACGATTGGCCAGCCAATGGTTTCAGCCTGCCGAAGAATTTTTGCGCCACCTGCGATCGGATCGATGGCAAGGGCAGGTACACCATTTTTGAGAGCCAATACAGTTCCGTGCAGGCGAGTTGTCAAGACCAGATCCATACGGGCAATCAGAGACTCAACTTCTGCCGAGGTTCGCAAGCCCGTACTATTTTCATCTAGTCGGGTATCGATGGGGATAGCAGACATTTCTCGGGAGGCCACTAGATCCTGGAGTGCTGCATTGGCCATTTCATGCTTTGCTTTACTGCGATACTCCGTTTGTGGATGAACCAGAACCACGCCAACGACAGGGACATGAGTTTGTTGGGTAAGAAAGGTCAGGTCTGGACGCGAGGTGGTGGAACTGTCTCGTTCCAGCAAGAGATCGAAAGGATTCCAACTATCCAGTGATTCCAGCATCGAAAGATTGAGGCCAATCAAACGACAGTTTGAGAAGCGAGGCAAAAAGTCGGTCACAGGCCAGCCATTGCCAAAGGGTCCGCAAACAAAAACCACGTGAGAATAAGCTTCTGGGTTGACGGTACGCCAGTCAACACCTCCACTAAATGGGGAGGCAACGGCGACCTCATGATCGAGACCCATATCATTGAGCCAGTCACAGACGAGATCTCGCGTGAGCAGATCCCCCGCTGTCGCCCCCATTTGCTCAAAGCTGAACCAACCTGCTACGAGAATTTTCATTGGACATTCTCCGAGAAATTATTCAAATTATTAGTCATAGCTCGAGCTAGTAATTGAGTTAGAACCTTATCTGAGTCAAAATACCTGAAAAATACGGGAACGTAATAGCCCTTGTGTTTTAACCGAGGGTGGAAACGCGACACGAGAGGCTTTAGCCTCCTGTATCCTTTTCTAATTTTAATTTATTATAGGGTCAGGGTAATCTTTTTCGGTTTAGCTTGGACTTCCTACCCCTGTTTTTCTCGGACATAACCAATTCTTTTCTTTGGATGCTCACGTTAGCATTATCGAAATAGAGAAAAGACAATTGATAGCATCCCAATAGTTAATATCTGTCAATATTTTTAAAGGTGTATTTTAAGCGAATAAGGACAAAACTAAAGTTCAACAATAAAGTTAAATGGATATCTTGGTCAGCAATTTTGGTTGTGACTAACTCTAGTATTTGGTTCGTTGGCAGCTGGACTTTAAATCGAACATCTAAACCAGTTGAGGTGCGTCTAGTCTCTGTGAAGGAAGGCACTGTTGAAGATACAATTAATGTGAGCGGCACTATTGAACTGGGAGGTCAACAAATTATCAAATCTCCAGTTGATGGTGGAATTGTAGAACAGGTATTAGTGGGCGTCGGTGATCAAGTCGAATCTGGTCAAAAACTCATCATGTTGCGCGATTTTGAGCGACAAACAGTCCTTGCTCAGCAGGATTTAGAGATTCAGGCCAAGAAACTGACCTTGGAGCGCAGCCGCATGAAAACTCTTGAAGCCTCTCGACAGTTAACAATTACTCAGAATGAACTCCAGGCATTGGTCGCTGAAGAGACAGAAATCACCAAAGCAGAACTCCAGCTTGCTCGCAACCGTGAGAAAGTTTTTGAACTTACCAATAAACTCAAGGCTGCTCAAAGTCAACTTTCAGAACTAAAAGCTCTTCTGAAAAAGGGCTTTATTCCCGAAAATGAAGTGCAACAGCAGGAAAATATTATTTTAACTTCTGAATCTGAATTAAAGGATGCTACGTTAGCTGTCGAGACCACTGCTCTCGAAATCCAAAGTCTTCAGAGGCAAAAGCAAAAAAGACGGCAGGAACTATTAAACCAAATTCTGGGAGCTCAAGATCAATTACAGGAGGCTCGAATAGAGGTGAGTATCAATACTCATGAACTGGAGCGTATGATGCTCGAAAGAAAAAAAATTGAGCAGGAAATCCAGAAAAATTATTTCAGAGCAACCTTTGATGCAAGAGTGCTTAACATAGAGATAAAAAAAGGAGATGTGGTCGAGCTAGGCGATGCCCTACTTACTCTGGGTGATCCTTCACAAGAAATAGTAAAAGTAAAACTTTCCCCGCTCGATGCTATTCGAGTTCGAGTTAACCAAAATGCTCGTATTAGTATTATTGGTCCCCAAGCAGAAAGTTTTACTGGGCGAATCCAAAGTGTTTCAAAGATGGCAACTACCTCTTATAGTTTTAATAAAGATGATAAGGGCGAAAACTCCAGTAAAGCTAAGGTGACAGCAACCGTGAAGCTTGACCAGCCAAGCCAGACAATGATCCCTGGAAGCATGGTGGATGTCGAGATTATTGTGGCTGCTCGTCAAAAAGTTGTAGTTTTGAATAAGGATTTTATTCAGGGTCCTAGATCTGACGCTTTTGTATGGGTGCGAGACGCTCAAGGAAAGGCTCAGAAACAAAGCTTAACTTTGGGATTAGAGAACTTGACATCGATAGAAGTATCTTCGGGTCTGAGTCCTGGTGACCAAGTAATCGTATCTCAAGCTGAGTCGCCCCTGAAACCAGGAACTCCTACAATAGTAGACAGAGATGAATGACTAGTGAATTTTTGGATTTTAGCTATGTAGGCGGGAAGCCCCGCGCTCTAACGTAGGTGAGCGTCGGGACGGGGCGTTTAAAGGGCACAATGCGATTACGCCCACAGCCCCTTATAAAAGCCTAGGGCTGTTTCAAATTTCAATAATCAATCGTCTGAGATTGACTGGGAGACCAGGGGACTAGGAGACGGGGAGATAAAAGCAAATTTTCGAGAAAATGAATAAATTTAGCCAAAAATTTTCGTGTTTTGTTCTGATGGCATTAACTCAAATTACTGAAAATTCGTTGACTGAGACAAATTCTGGGTTCATGAATTTTGTAAAAATCCTGACTATTTGTCTAAAATTCCCCCCGTCTCCCCATCTCCCTATCTCCTGATCTATCTTTTACAAGAATGAAACAGCCCTGGTGCCGGGATGGGGGTTCGAAAGGTTTATCTACTTAGACCTAAGATTAAATGTAATTCCCCCCATCCGCCTACTCCTCGCCCCCCGAACGCGCACCAAGAGAGGGAACGCTGACCAAGAGAGGGAGAGAGATTTTAAGTTCTTTCTCTTATTTAATCAAAGATACAACTTAGGTACATCTAAGCCTACAAAACCATAAAATATGGTTGAAATTGCCATGATCCTACAAAATGACGGTAAATATAGATAATTTTGCAGATCAAAAAGCGATCGCGTAAAGTCTAGAACTTCACGTTTTGCGATCGCAGATCATAATAACAGTATTAAGAAAATCATAAATAGTTTTTCTCACAGTAGCATTACTTTATAAGCTGATATTGATAGTAAAAGTAGAGTAATGGCTTTTTCTCTTCGTGAACTGTGGCAAAAAATAAGTTTCTCTGATGCAATTTCAGGTAGCGCTGATGCAGCTCAAGCAGTATTTGAATTAGCTGAGACGATTAATGAACAAGAAGGTAATAGTGAAAAAATTAAGGAATTAGCGGCAAAGATTCCTACTTTACTCGAAGCTCTTAATTCTCCTCTCGGTAAGATTGTTAATTCTACTATTCCTTTTTTGCCTATCGCTACAGGAGTTATTCAATTCTTTATCGAAGCTAATCAAAAAGAGCCAACCATTGCTGAAATTATCGCGATCATGGCTCAAGCAGCTTATTTAGAAAGTATTAGAGAAATTATAAGACGAGAAAATATAAATTTTTCAAATATTATTTCTCAAAATAATTTGCAACAAGAACTCACTAAACTAGAAAATTTAGAATTAGATGATTATCAGGCAAGACTGTCATTAGTTTATTTTTCTAAATCTAAGTTTGCTGAAGCATTTAATGAGATCTTATTATCCAGATTAATCGCAAGTAGCTGTGAGGTATCTCAGGCCAAAATTTTGGTAAAGAAAGTAGCTTTAAATACATCAAAATACATTTATCAAGTACTTCCAAGCTTAGGAGATAGAAGAAATGATGTATTAAATTGGCTTACCATTGGTGGTCAAGATGAATTTAAAAAATATGTCAGCATTGATAATTATTTAGAAGAAAAAATCGCGCCTCTACCAAATGAAAAAGTATTCAAAGAAGAATTTAGTTTTCAAGATATTTATGTTCCACTAAAAGCAAAATCTTTAACATTTGAAGGTAAAGAAATTCATGATGCTGAAGAATTTATTTTAGAAGAATGGGTTCAGAAGGCTATTCTTGATGAGACAAAGAAAGACCAAGTAATTTTTATTCAAGCAGGAGCTGGCAGAGGAAAAACTGTTTTTTGTCGAATGTTTGCGGATTGGGCAAGAAGAAATTTACATCCTTTGTTAACACCAATTTTGATTCGTTTACGAGATATTGAAAATTATGGACAAAGTTTTGATCAGACTTTAACTAATGCTTTATCCTATGCAAGATTTGTCAACGACAAGTGGTTAGCAGATCCTGATACTCGATATTTATTCTTACTTGATGGTTTTGATGAATTGCGCATCGAAGGGAGAGCTACTGGTGGTATTTCAAGATTTATACGACAAGTAGGAGCTTTTCAGGAAAAGTTTACAGGAAAAGAGAATGGTCATCGCATAATTATGACTGGTCGTCCTTTAGCTTTGCAAGGAATAACTGATTTACCTCGTAATTTAGAAAGAGTGAAATTGTTACCGATGGATGAGGAGCTTCAAAAACAATGGTTTTATAAGTGGCAAAAGGTTGTAATTCCAGTTATTCCATTTACTCCAGAATTTGAAGTACGGAAACTTAAAAATTTACTGCGATCTGATGAATGTCCTAATGAAGTTAAAAATGACTTAGCAAAAGAGCCATTATTACTATACTTAATTGCTAAACTTCATCGAGAAGGAGAAATTAAACAGGAAGATTTTAAGAAAGCAAAAAGCAGAATTGAAGCTGAGATTCTGATTTATGAAAAATCCTTGGAATTTGTCTTAAAAGAACTACGCCTAGAATGGCTGCAACAGCAAATTGGAGGATTAACTATTGATAATTTAGAGCGTATTTTGATGGAAGCTGGGCTATCTGTAGTGCAATCTGGAGGAGAATATGCCAAGGTCAAAATGATTGAAGATAGGCTGGATAAAGATGATTCAGAAGCAGCTAATACTCTACGAGAACTACGAGCAAAAAGTGGAGAAAGAGCTGTTACTACAGCATTGGGAGCATTTTATCTTCGTCCCGCAGCAGGGAAAACTGGAGGAGGAGTTGAATTTTATCATAAGAGTTTTAGTGAGTTTTTATGTGCCAAACGACTACAACTTAGCGTTGAAGCTTGGACAACATTAGTAAAAGTAGGAAAACGGGAAGAACCATATGTTGATGATGATAAATTATATAAACAAATCTACGATTTACTGGGTTATGGGGGTTTAACTCCAGAAATAGTTGAATATTTGATGGGTCTATTACAACAAAGTGATGAATTTAAGCCAGTAGAATTATTTGAACGCTTAGAAGATTTTTACTTCCGTTGGTGCGATGGGGAATTTATCGATGCGGACGGAACGACCTTACCTCAGACAAAAATGCGTGAACTCAAAGAACAAGTTCCAGAAAGAGATAAATATTTAGGACAAAGACAAGTTGATGTTTATGCAGGTCTTAACATAATGATTCTGCTTTTAGAACTGCATCGATATGGACAAGCTCAAGAGGATCAGACTAAAGAAAAATTAACTTTTTATCCTTGTGGCAAACACAATGATCGAGACCCTGAGCGCTTTTTACGCATCATTGGTTACAGTATTTGTTTGAATCATATAGGTTTTCGCATGACTGTAGGTAGTTTTCTCAAGAAAGTTTATCTCAGTGGAGCTAGCCTATACAGAGCTGACTTCATGTACCCTACTAGCCTATACAGAGCTGACTTCATGTACCCTACTAGCCTATACAGAGCTGACTTCATGTACGCTAATCTAAGTGAAGCTGACCTTAAAGAAACTAACCTCTGTAGAGCTGACCTCAGATACGCTGACCTAAGTGGAGCTGATCTAATGAAAGCTGATCTCAGATATGCTGACCTTGTTTACTCTGATCTTAGAA
This sequence comes from Xenococcus sp. MO_188.B8, assembly GCA_030065615.1. Taxonomy (GTDB): domain Bacteria; phylum Cyanobacteriota; class Cyanobacteriia; order Cyanobacteriales; family Xenococcaceae; genus Xenococcus. The sequence goes on from JASJDR010000205.1 coordinate 8,137, forward strand.
ACGCTAACCTCGAAGGTGCTAACCTCAAAAGTGCTAACCTCGAAGGTGCTAACCTCAAAGGTGCTAACCTCAAAGGTGCTAACCTCGAAGGTGCTAACCTCAAAGGTGCTAACCTCGAAAAAGAAAGCCTTCAAGGTGCGAACCTCTTTAATGCTAACTTTTGTAAAGCTAACCTCGAAGGTGCTATCCTCAAAGGTGCTTATTTCAAAGAAGCTAAATTCCTTCGTGCTAATTTAGCAAATGCTGATTTCGCCCGTGCTAACCTCTGTCTTGCTCACTTCTATGGTACTAATCTCGAACGTGCTAAGCTCGAAGGTGCTAATCTCAAAGATGCTAAGTTCATTAGTGCTAATCTTAGTCTTGTTAATCTCGAAGATGCTAATGTCAGAGGTGCTAAATTTAGGAAAAATGAAGGGATTTCAGAATCGCTGAAACAAGATTTGATTGATCGAGGAGCAGTCTTTGGCCATTCGTAACAAGTAATGATTTTTATCATATCTCTCCTTATAAAGAGAGAGTTATACCGGCTCGGATCATTACTTCTACAGGACTACCCAGTCTTTAAAGATTAGAGATCATGTGTAGTTTATCAGCGATTAGAGATTCTAAAGCTATTAACCGTGAAAGAACCAACTAACATCAGGTATAAACTTGCTAATCGGCTCCAAACCATCCCAGCCGAGCAGATTAAGCAAGCGGTTATTAAATGGCTTGATACTGAAGACGGAACCTTGGAATCTTTAGAGCAAATATTGCCTTCAACAAAGGAATAAAAGCTAGATCAAGAAGAATTATCACCAGCTGAAAAAGCAGCTGCTTACAGAGCATGGGCGGAAAGTCATCATCGGGGACTGCCTTTGTTAAGCGATGAAGCTATAAGTAGAGAAAGTATTTACAGCAATGAGTATTTGTAAAGCGATCGCCTTTTAGACAGAAGATAGGGATTTTTAGACAGAATATAGCGATCGCAAATACCAAATTGACATGAACTTCCGCAATTTGCTAATTTCAGAAAGCATGAGCGCCAAACAACTCAAGGAGAAGATGCCGATGCCAACATTCTACACTGGCGACATCATCCAAGGAACACGCGTTATCAGAAAGTTAGATGTCAGCGATCTTGAACCAGGTAAGAAGCACCGCTTTTTCTTCCAAGGAGTAGAGATGGGTACTGGTCAACACTGGTACGTCCCCGTTGTTGTTGCCAAAGGCATTCAAGAAGGGAAACGTATCTTAATGACCGCTGGCATACATGGTGATGAGTTAAGCCCAGTGAAAGCAGTACAGCTCATAATGGAGCAACTCGATCCGAACCAAATGTCTGGTACTGCGATCGCAGTTTATGACCTCTCTCGCCCAGCCAGGGAGTATATGCAGCGTGATTGGCCTAGCGCAGAGCAGGGCTACTCCTTAATCAATTTTAACCGCGTTTGGCCTGGCAACGAAAAAGGCGACGACGCGCCAACACGCCATGCTGGCATCCTCTGGAATCATCTGTTCAAAAATAACGTGGATGTTGCCCTCGACTATCACACATCTTCAACTGGCGGAGATTTTACGATGTTTATCTTCGCCGACTTTAGAAACCCAGCGATCGAGCAAATTGCTAGATTGTTTCCGAGCGAACAGATCAAGAACGATGCGGGCGAAGAGGGCTCGCTGGAAATGGAATTTGTCAAGGCAGGCATTCCGGCAATAACTATCGAGATCGGTGGTCCTCGAATCTTTGATCGCTCGAAGATCCCGATCGCCGTTGAAGGCAGTATGAACGTGCTCAAGCACTATCAGATCATTGAAGGTCCTATTAATAAGACATCTGAGGAGGCTAAAACCTTTTTCGGTGATGAATTTGAGACCATTCGTTCGACAACTGGTGGTTACCTTGATTTACTTGTCGATCTTAGAGACACTGTGACACCAGGTCAGAAAATCGCACTCCAGCGCAATGCTTTCGGCGATATCGTCGCTGAGTATGAGGCAAGCGTGGAAGGCCAAGTATCGGCGATCGCCAGAGACGCTCTCAGCGAGCCTGGCTCACGCATAATGCAGATCCTATATAACAAATAAGTAATCAAAATTAAGCATAAACTTGCTAATCGAAAGCAAACTATCCCAGCCGAGCAGATATTGCCTTCGACATTAGGAAGAAAAGCCAGATCAAGAAGATTTGTCACCAGCAGAAAAAGCAGCTGCTTACAGAAAATGAGCTGAAAGTCATCATCGGAAACTGCCTTTGATAAGCGATGAAGATATAAGTAGAGAAACTATTTACAGTGATCAGCGTTTATAAGATTAAATGAACTAGAGAATAACCTTGCTTTTGTTAGTAAATCAGAACTTACTTCATCAAATGTTAAGAATCAACTGTAATTTAAGGTCGTTTTCTTGCAGCAACATTAGAATACAAGCAACATTAAGCAAAAATATTTGTTATCACAGAATTAGTCTAAAAAGCGGCGTTGCTGATTTGAAACATGGTTTCGCCCCCGACCCCTTTCCTCGTGTGTTCGAGACCCTTTGGGTAGAGCTGCCCCTTCGGGTAGAGCTTCGCAAGCGCAAGCGCAAGCGTCAATTCTGGGGGAAAAAGATAATTTTAAGTCACCCAAGTTTGGGGTATTTTAGGGGGCATTAATCAATTTAACAATATAGATTCATGTCTTGATACAGCAACGCCTAAAAAGCTAACACCTAAGAACTAAAACCTATCAACTCTAAGTAATTTATTTTTTACAGCTACTTAATCTTATGACAGCATTAGAAGAATTTAGAGGCAAAATCGCATCAGGACAAATCTTTGACGCTTTAACGGTCGCCATGAGTGAAGCGATCGAGCTCAATATTACTACCTGGGTAGCCTCAAACGATACAGACGAGCTAGAAGATACTTCTAAGCCTGGTTATCGGATGCGGACTAGAATAAATATAGTAGATGGTGAAATTGAAAACGAAATTGGCAGAGAATTTGCAACTAATCCGGCATATGTAGAACTGCAAAAATTGCATCTAGAACAGGTACAGCAAGGAAGAGAAATTTTATTAAACAATCTTGCTAGTTTACAAGCTATGCTCGCTACTTTTAGTAATACTATGTCCGAAATGTCAGAAAACAAAGTTATCGAGTCGAAAAAACATTGATTCAAGATAGCCACAATTAATCACTGAGTTTGATAGGAAGATAAAAGATATGGCATCTAGCACAGAATTCAAAAAAGCTCTTAGAGAAGGGAAATTGAGTGAAGCACTCGTCATTGCGATGGGAAATGCTCCTGAGTTACATATTACTACTTGGATCTCCTCTCCCGAAGATAATTCTGCTCAACCTTCTAGAGGCAAATGTTTAAAAACCCATGTCAATTTGGTAGAAGGTAAAATTGCCAATGCCATTGGAGAAGATTTGATGGGAGATAGCCTCTACGGTTCAATTCAGAAGTTTCATAGTCAACAAGTCAATCAAGGACATCAAGCAATTAGTGAGAATTTGCGGAGTCTTCAACAGATGTTTCGTTTAATGACTATCTGGCAAAAACAACAAAATGGCGAAGAATTTCAGCAAGTACCGTTATTAGAACCATTACCGAAAATTCCTCCTTCTCCTATTGCCATTGAACCTTCCCCAGTAATTGCACCAACTGTTAACCAAACAAGTCATGAACTAGATATTGATCCTAATAGCATTGCGCAGGGAATTTCTGAACAAGATTTATCAGAAGCAGAAGAGGATGATATCACTGATTCTCTTCTATCTTTAGTAGATTTAGGAATAGAAGAAGAGAAAAATTCACAGCCCTCTGAAGATGACAATGAAGACTGGGGAGAATGGTTAGATGATGATGATTCTAGTGTCGAAGAAGATATTCTTAGTTTAGAATCTATTGACGTAGATAAGGCAAAAGATTGGGGTAACGAAACAGTACTTATGCCCAATAAATCAGATAATTCTTCAGATAATTCTATTCAGGATAATTAAGTAGCGACATGGGGTCTGACCGCTGCTTGTCTCAACCCATCAATTTAAAGTTGACAAAGCAGTGCTCTTGTTGCGGTATTTTTTTCTATAGTTGTGGTGATAAAAAGAAATACTAGTTTTCATAATTTACTATCCCGATTGAGGGATCACTTTTCTTTCTCAAAAATCTCTGCTCTCCCCTGGGCAAATCTTGAGCGATGGCTCACTTCAATGAATTCTCTTTTAGAAGATATTCCTGCTTTAGAAGTGAGTACAATTATTGTTGAAGAAATTACTCCAGAAATTTTCATTCCTTGGGAAGTTTATCAAGATATTTATCAAATTTCTCCTGTTTATTTACAGAAATTAGCCATAGATCCTAGTTTATGCGATCGCTATTTTGATTTGCGTCGTCGCTTAGAGTTGCAATATGCTTTGCTTTTAGTAAATCCTGATAGTAAATTATACAATTCCAAATTAGAACCAGAAGTTCAAGGAGATTTGCCGATTTTAGCCAAATCTTCGACTAGCTGGTCAGATCTTCCTATCAGATTACCATCTCCTGAGAGTTTAAGCGATCAAGATCAAAAAAATCTCCATCAATTATTACAAGAACCTCAATTTATAACTACTTTACAACAATTAGGAAAGCTCAAAGATATTTTAGATCGTAAAGCTTTAAATACTCAAAAAATAGCATCAGATGATTTTATCTCTCATAAGATTCCTACCGAGATTACTTATGCTCAAACCTCAATTAAAATAAATGGCAAAATCGCGAATCGCTATTCCCAGGAAATTCTTGCCCTCAACCTTCAACAGCAAAAAAATATTATCAAATTACATAATAAAGGAATATTAGCAGGAGAAAAACAATGGCATCAATTATTTAAATTTGTACTCAATATTATTAGTCAATAGAGATTGAGTTGTAATTAATCACTAATAATTAGTATTATTAAATGCAGGAAGATTTTCAAGAGCTTCAAACTATAAATAATTTCTATATTAAGATTGAGGAACAAAGAGTTTCCCGTCAACCTACTATTCCTTGGCAAGTTAACTTTGAATTTGATCAAGAAAGTTTAGATGCGATCACGAAGATGCAGGTTAATAGCAATTCTTTATCCTTTGATTCTGAATTATTAACTAATTTAAGATATTATTGTCTCTTACAATGTAATAATACAGCGCGATCAGGTTTGACCTTTACTACTTACTATTGCCAAGATGGACAAAGAATAGCAGTTATAAGTAGTAATATTTCTGTTCAAGGTCAAATATCTCAACAAATTCGTCACGACTTTCTAGTTAACTTTCCCTTACTAGAAAAAATAATTGATGCTCATTATTGGTCTATAGATCAGATATTCGAAAAATTACCACTGATGAGCGACCCTGGCGTCCTAAAGGATGTTCACCAAGAGAAGGAACGCGCGAGTTTGACGTATCAGAAAAAAAACTATTTACTATCCTGGATTTTACCCTTATTAATTACTTTAGGAATTGCGATATTCATTCTTCTTTTCTTATCGAGTATTT
>JASJDR010000206.1 GCA_030065615.1 Xenococcus sp. MO_188.B8
ACCTTTACCAGTCGGTCATTGAGCAGTTGCTCGAATCAAGGGAATGGAGAGAGGTAGCGGTCGGTCTTATCGCTGCTACTGGAAGGCGTGCTACAGAGATTTTGAAAACTGCTGAGTTCAATCAGATCGGACAGTTTGAGGTTAAATTCTCTGGGCAGCTTAAAGCCAAGGGAGAAGAAAGAAAACCTTACCCGACTTTTACGTTGCTTGAATCAAACAAAGTTTGTGATGCATTATTTAGGCTTCGGCGGATGCCTGAGATTAAAGAACTGAAGAAAAAGACTGCTTCTGAAATTGACTCAGGATGTAACACCACAATCAATCGTCTTGTAGTAGAAAAGTTTTTCCCAATTATTCAACCTCCCACTGGTGAATCACAGTTATCAACTAAAAACTTGCGTGCGTCTTATGCTGCGATCGCAATTTATTTATTTTGTCCATGGCAGCAAGAACCAAGCCAATTTATTACCGAAAAACTAGGACACACAAGCGATGCGACCGCTTCCAACTATCAGGATTACCAAGTGGTAGACAATAATGGTAAACCCTTAACTCGTGGGGCGTGGGTAGAAAGGATAGGAGAAAAAATGACCAAAACTACTCAACAGTTGGTACATACTTCTAGGATGCTAGTTGCAAAAGAGGTCAGAGATGCGTTGTCTGACCAAGATTTTCTACCATTCCCGGATTATGCTAGCCGCATGGAAGAGTTACTTCGTTTAGCCAGGATTGGCAAGCAGTTTGAGTCTGGAGAGCTAAGCAATGAAGTAGTTGTCGAGAAGGTTGTAGAAAAAATCGTAGAAGTGCCAGTTGAAGTCAAAGATAAAGTACAAGCCAACAAACCAACCCCAAGCAAAACTAAATACGATAAACGTCCTGAGGACATGACCAATGAAGAATTATTTGGTGCAAATTTACCAAATAGCGGTCATGAGAAAATTCGGCGTGCGGTTGCTGCAGTCAAGTCCTACAACGAAGATCGTGGTGGCGACAAAGCCAACATGTGGGCGATAAATATAAGAACGCTCAAAGACTTAACCAATTGCCGAACAGAGATTGTTGACAAGTACTTCCGGTCAGATGAGGGTATAGAAGAATTAGGTATTAGATTCCCACTGAGCGAAGATGGTAGGACCAAGGTAGTAATTGGGTACAACGAAATGATGGGATTAAGTCGCTATCACAATCGCGGGCGTGGTTCTATCACTGAAGCTATCAAGCTCAAGTAGTTCAATTATGAAATGATGCTGATATATAGTTTAATCCCAGCCCCAGCTATCCGTACTGGAATTCATCTTGTGAGTTTAAGTGTCATACTTCACTTGCTTTCAGAGTTCTAGGTGAACAGTTGAGCCTAATCAAAAACCCTACATAACCTTAAATTGAAGCGTTAGCACTAACATTAATGTCATTTAGACCTTATTCTTGCGAAACCTTTTAAACACAAGGGTTGTAGATTATTATCTGCCGAAAGTGATAAAAGCGTCTGAGGAAACCGGTCGCATTCCTTATGGATGTAAAGAAATATTTCTGTTTCTTGAAAGAGGGATTAGAAATGTGGACGCAGAGTGTGCAAAATCATAAAAATTTGTCAGCTTTTGAGTGGATAACTAGAATTTTCTTGAAAATTCATCCGGAATAGCAACTATCAAGTTTGTATTAAAACATCGATGTGATTAGGAAGCCGTTATACATAGTAACTAGTTTATACTATGCTTACTTTTTGCATAAATTTTGCATAAATTTTTTAGGAATGTGGATTAAATAAAGTACAAAATTTGGTTGCCTAAAGTTTACGAAATTTGAATCGTAGAGTTAGGTATGAATTTTAGGTTAATAGATTCATACTCCTAGAAATTTATTTAATGTTTTCAGCCCAAAGGATAACGGTTGAGATAAGCACAAATATCTGAAAACCGAAAAATAAAATAGGTGATACTATACTACGAAAGGAGTATATTTATTATCTCTAATCTTGCATTAATTAAGTATTATTGCTTATTAAATAACGACCAGTAAGTTAATTTGTCAGTAATGGTATCTACCAAATGTAGGAATAAATAAAAATTGCAATATGTTTAACTTTACACAAAAAACTCTCGTAGCTGTTTTTACTTTAGCTGTAGTGGCAATTCCTAATAGTGCTATAGCAGAGCTTTATTCAAGAGCAAGATGGAGAGAGCATGCTTTGTATGCAAGAACACAATTTAGTCGTCCTGGAATTGGAATTGGTGGACTCCAGGTAAATATCAGAAGTAATCTAAGGTTAGAGCCAAAAAATCTTTCTTATCGTAATGGATTTCTTTCTGCTAACCTTGGTGTAAAACGACGAACAGTCAACATACCAATTAGTCAAATTGAACTAAAAGAGGTAATTGATTTAGTTCAGCAGAAAAACACTTACGTGTTACAAACTTCTATAGATCGCACTGTTCCAAGAACGACTGTGTATCAGAGTTCAGCTTTAAAGGAAACTAAGTATATAAAAGATTTATTTCTAGTTGCAGATAAAGAATTTGCAGCTATGGTAGGAGGGAGTTCTCCTTTACCAGAGACTAGAATAGTTGCTCCTTCTAAAGAAGCGCTACGCTTATTGGATAGTGATAATTCTTACAGAAAATTGCCAACTAAGTGGATAAAGCGACCAATTAGCTGGTCACAGCTCTTTATTTCTTTTGATCCTCAAATGCCAAAGCTGGTACGCATGGAGTTGAAACCACAAGTACTTTTTATGTCTCCAACTGGTTATCCAGTAGAAGTGAAGCGCAGGGCTCAAGCAATAGGAGAACGTCCCTACACAAAACTTAGAGAAGATTTTAAGAAAGATCCAAGTGACTATCTAGCTGTTTTGCCATCTGTAAATCGTGTTGCACATGTGAGTGCTGCTTTAGGTCTAGTTGTTAGTGCTTGTCAACAACCGAAAAGTTGTCAACACTTGCAATCTGTACCTAATAGAAATGAAGAAGCAAATCTAGCCCAAGAATATAGACGAATAAAGAGAAAATCTTTTTTCTTTTCAAGATTTAGCCCATACAGCACACAACGCCGAAAGTTGCGTAACAAATGGAAAGAACTCAGCATCCGCAACTTTAAAAATAGTAATAGTCCTAAAGCTTGGGGAGCGGCATATGATGCTTTTGAGCATTATAAGAGAATGTGGAGATCAGGATCTATCTATAGTAGTAAAACAGCTTTAAATCAAGCAAGAGTATTAGCAAAACAGCAGTTTTTACGCTATCCAATTCCTAAGAATGATGCACTTTTACAAGCGGTAGCAACTATCTTCATGTTGGAAGATGATAATACTGATATAAAACTTGTAAAAAAAAGTCTAGACAAAGCTATTAAATATTCTGATAAATATCCTGGAGACCGTATATCTGTCACAGATATAGGTATATTCACTAGTTATTTAATGCAAGAAAAATATCCTCAAGAGAGTATTTCGATTCGCAAAGAAATGAGGAGATTAAGGTATGAAGCTATACTAAGTGCTTATGATGAGGTTGATCGTTACTTGTTGAAATGCATGAAAACTATACGAAATTGTTCTTCCCGAGATTTACGTAAATGGGAAGCTGATGCAGCACGAGCGGGATTAAATGCTGATATAATAAGTAAAGATATACCTTGGCTCTACGGAAGGTTTGCATATCTTATAGGTATTAAAGAACCACACTCACGGGCAAACCGTCTGAGATTGTTGTCATCTTATGTGGAGCTAACAAAAGCACAAACTTATAGTCAGGAACTTCGTAGACTAGAAGTCGATTTGAGAAAAAATAAGTAAAACTTCTTTTAAGGATAACTAAAGCTAATCTTTATTCAGTTAGCTTTGTAGACAACTTGTCAGGGACTTCAAATTAATAAAATATCCCATTGTTGGTGTCGCTCGATAGAGCGACACCCCTAATAATTTTGTAGAACGGTGGGATATTTTATTGATTCTTCAGTACCTGTTATGCCAAACTATTAGTTAAACATCATAGATTGACTTTAAAATAAAGGTTTAAATACCCAAATCCTGTCAAAAGCTTAAAATATTAGCAAATAAGATTAGCTTTTCTTGTACAGCAGGGTTTTCAGACTTTTTAATTGAATTTTTAGCATACTAAGTACTGAAGAACCTTATTTTTTAGATTTTCCTCACTCAATCAGCTTAAGTGTTTCAAGTAGTTGTTCATTGGGCAAACGTTGACACCATCCTCTTAGGCTTATCACATAATCAAGATCAGCAGAAATACTTTCGAGATTTTGACGGGTAGCAACTATACAAGGATTGTCATTTTCCAAAGATTTCTCAAGCATTTCTAAAGCTTTTTTCATGATAATTTTTGCGTCTTGATAGTATCCTTGACAGGCATATAAGACAGCCAGATTATTGAGGCTTTGACCGACATCAGGGTGGTCTTTACCTAGTAGCTGTTTGCTCAATTGTAATGCTTGTTCATGTAGTTCTTTCGCCTTATGATAATATCCTTGTTTACGGTAGATTTCGGCTATGTTATTTAGGCTTTCAGCAACATCAATTTCAGTAATACCAGGATGGTTTTCCCTTAGTAACTGTTGTCTCAATTGCAATGCTTCTTTTAATAAAGAAGTAGCTTCATAGTAATATTCTCGTTCATAGTAGATCCTAGCCAAGTTATTCTGACTAGCAGCAATATCAGGATGGTGTTCACCTAGTAGTCTTTTTTTCAATTGCAATGCTTCTTTTAATAAAGAAGTAGCCTTCTTATAATATTTCTTTTCACAGTAGAATAAACCTAAATTATTTAGGCTATCAGCAACATCAGGGTGATCTTTACCGAGTAGCTTTGTTCTCAATTGCAACGCTTCTTCTAATAGACATTCAGCGTCACTGTCATTTCCCTGATAGTAGTAAATTAAACCCAGATGGTTTAGACAATCAGCAACATCGGCATGGTAACTACCTAGGCGATTTTTAGCGAATGATAGGTGTTTTTCTGCAAAAAATTTTGCCTGTTCGTAGAGTGCTTGATGTAAGTAGAAGCGACCTAAACTGGTAAAAGGTAGACTTGTTCTCAAAAAATTTTCCCACCTTGTGACTGCTTCAGCTATATGAGGCATAACAGGAGTATACTTTTGAATATCTTTAAGACTTAGTGTTTCCGGGATTTCCTGGGCAATAGCTACCATCGCTGCAACAAAAGCTTGCTTGAAGTAATCAGAGGATGTCGATAGTGCCAACTTAGTTTGTAAAAATTCACGGATCAAAGGATGAATTTTGTAGCTACTTTCTCTATCTTCTAAAGGCTGTATTAAATGATGCTTATAAAGTTTTTTTTTGGCTTTGTTGATATTGGCTTTATTGCAATCCAGTCCCTGACAGGCAGATATGACTAAACCCCAAGGGATCACATCTGGTGCAAACAAGCTTAACAATTCTGCTACTTGTTGTGTTATGGCATCCAGCTTCTGCCAGCTTAATTCAAACGCTGCTAATACCCCCCGTTGTGCTGTATTCCAACTTGCTGATAAGCCTTCTAGTGCCTCGTCATCCAATCGTTGCTGTTGCAGACTTTGTAATATTTCTTTCAATGATAAGTCGGGGTCATCTGCTACATATCGTCCGACTAAATTTAACCCCAATGGTAGGTATCCCAGCCATTGACATAATTCTGCTGCTGTTTGTATTTCCTTATCCACTCGCTTTTCCCTTATCAATTCTGCCAGCAGTTCTACAGATTTTTCTGGGGACAATACATCTAAGGGTATCTCTTCCACAATATTGGAGTCGAGATTTCGTAGTCTTGTGGTAATCAGTAGACGAAAACGGTTATTTGTTGGTAGTAGTTGCTGACAAATGCCTAAATCCGTGACATCATCCCAGACAACTAATATCAATCCTTCCGAAGGTTGCCAATTCTCCCAACACCAGAGTGCTTGTTCGGATTCTGTTAGCTGTCTTCCCCCTAATTCTTGGGGAATTTCTCGTTGATTATTCACATGAAACTGATAAAACTTGATTATCTCTACTGCCAGATTTGTGTCTCTGGCATTTAACCAGCAAGTTCCACCAGGATAATCAGTTTCATATTTTCTTGCATATTGTGTTGCTAATTCTGTCTTACCTACTCCCCCCATACCAGTAATTGCAGAAATTGCTATTGTATTTGATTGTTGTAGTTTCTCATGCAGCATTTTCATTTGATCTTGTCTGCCAACAAAGTTTTTAACACCTTTGTATGGAACATATCTGGGGGGGGATTTGTTTATTTTTTTTGTAGATTTGGGTAAGTTAAAAAGTTGTCCCCCTTCATTATCCTTCCAGCGTAGATACAATACGGGACGATACCATTGATTGCCTTCCACTCCCATAGCTTCTCTTCCCTGGCTGATAGCTACGGCAAGAGAATTTTTTTGTCCCAAGGAACGATAAAACTGTTTGGCAAATTCAGTTGCAGTATTAACACTCACAGAATATTGCATCGCTATTACTGCGGGAATTTGGTGATTGATTAAATTTTGTGCCGTACCATTAAATACTGATTCTCCTTCCAAAGTCATTGCTGATTGACAAGCACTCAGTACCACCAAAGCCACACCACCAGATTGTTGACTACCATCAGCAAAGTTTGTGATTTGTAGTAATGCTCCTAATTCTTTTGCACTCACATAATCTGCTTTATCTGTTTCACTCTCAAATGCCAAATAGCCTTGAGCTTCTGGTAATTGCGCGTTGCATTTACGACATTGGGTTACAGAAATTTTGGTATGTATGGTATGACAATTCTCATTTTTACATCGCTTCCCAAAAATTCCATGCCCGTCAAAATGCAATATGTGGGGAGCTTTATCTCCTTGATGTTCCGTCAAATATTCTCTTAATTCGTCAACAGTGGCATAATCCAGTTCATTAAGGTTAATGTGTCCTGCTTCATGAGCGTTTTCTAAACCTTTACAAATTGCCTGTTGTTCTTTCTTTGAAAGTTTTTGTAATCCTAATTCTTTATCAAAAGCAGCAGAAGATACCAGTAAAACATTTAGCCGATCAACCGGTTTTAAATTGGGAGGAAGCTTATTATGAGCAATGTAACGAGAAAATGTTATTTGTTTATGGAGTAAAAAATCTTTTCCATCATGCAACAATTCCCAAGGATAATCAGCTAATCTGGAACGCTTGTTTAAATCATCTTCAAACCTGATCTGAATGTGAAGTTGAGTATTTTTACTTTCAGCCAATCGCAAAGCAGTTTTTAAAGCATTTTCAACCTTGCCAGATGGAAATAGGGAATGATATAAAGCTTGTCCAATATAAACTAAATAGTTGCTATCAAAATTGTTTCCCTCTTGAGTGAGGATACCAACACTCTTCATCCACTCTTGCTCATGGTTGGAAAAATATTCAGGATTGAAATTAGAGATTTCTAAAGTTCTCAACAAAGTCATTCGCCAATCATTTTCACTATCAGAAAACGGTAATGATGAGTCCGTTTCTCCTGATTGGGTAACAATTGTGCGAAATCGTTTCTTGTTTATTGGAGACAGGTATAGCTCAAATATTTCCATCAATTTTTTTTAATGTTGGAATTGAAAAGTAAGCTAAAATCCGGGTTTATTATTCCCTTTCATTAGAGCCTCCATACTTGTGTCTAATAATTCTTTCCAGCGTTCCGGATATTTCTTTTTATATATTTCTAATCTTTGTTCTTTATTTAATAACGGTGAAAGTGTTACTTTTACTTTCTGTACATTATCTTGAATATTTCCTCCACTTAATTCGAGGACGTATATTTTAACTCCTCCTTTTGCTTCATTCTTCACCGTCACTTGCAGTTCTAACTCCACAGAATCAATGCTGAGAAAAGGGATGTCGTTTTCATTCCCTGGTGATGTTGTTAGTAGTTCTTGCTTAACCTGCTCAATTAATTCAGTAAGTCCAATTAAGTTCTCGTTAGACATATAAATTTATTTAGAGGATTCTTGTGTATAAGAAACTAAAGAAACTAGAAAATAATGTAAAAATTGTTTTTCCACATAGCGTGAAAAGTCAGATTCAAGCCAAGTATTAGTGTAAGAAAATCTTGTATTTTCCAGTATAAACATAGATAACTTCAAATGAAATATCAAAAAACAATTTTTTATTGATTTTCATAGATGAATGTCGATTAACTTACTGTGCGGAGTCTTGTCAGCTTTTGGTGTTCGCGTAGCGCTACGAAACTTTTTGCGGTTGAGAAGCCTCCCCAGTGTCGAGTGCCGCGCCGCTCTGCGTCACCTAGTTTTATCGTCTGTGATGCTTGTATGGCAGGGATTAGAGGAATGTAGTATGGTGAAATTATAGCGTTCCACGGTCACTGTCGTATTTTTTGTAAGATTTTTTCTGTGTAGGTGTACCACGCTTTACGTCGTGTGGTGTACTTTGTCGCCTTTTGGTAGGGTTTTGCGAATCTCTAGCGTACTGCGTTTTATGTCATCTATTTATATTTTGCGATGCTCCTCCGGAGCCGCGTAGCGATAGGCGTAGCCGCCTGCTTGCAGTTCGCGCGCGGGGGAACGCGATTTACAACCAGAAATCATTTAAATGTGTCCGGTATTTACATACGGTACTTAGACATTTTTTGCTTAAAAACAACCTCAAAGCTTTATAAATCAATTGGGTGCGGCTCTTTTGGGAATACGGGACAAGCATTTCATGCTTCGCTTATAGTCCTTTCTACGTCTAAAATAATTTTTAAACGGGGTTTGCTTCCATCCTTAGCTTTACGCACTAGCAAACGTAAAACCTCACTTTCAGATCATATAAAGACCCACGATAGGGTTTTACCAAGGAACATAAGTTAAATGTTAGGAAGTTTGAGTGAATGTTTTTTAGGATGATTAAAGACTGTGTTTCTTGCCCCGTATAAGTTCTAGGTTTTATGGCAAGATATAACTCGTCTTTCTAAAAGAGCCGCACCCAAATCAATTGTTTTACGTCTAATTGGTTGTTTTCTTGATATATCTAGGTTTGAGTGATTTTTAGGGCTTTGAAGTTAATCCCTTGCTATGATTAGCTTTGAGGCTTTTTCCTGCTTGTTTTTTGTCTAAGTCCCGATATTGGTTATTTCAGATATGGAAGAAAATTTGAGATGATTTTGCGATCGATCGCGTAGCGCATGCCCGTAGGCTTATCGCCACAAAGTGGCGTGTGCCGAACGCAAAATACGGGGCCAACAGCGAACTTTATCAACCTAAATTATGGGTAGGATTGAAAACCCTAGTTATGGTCATTCGCGTGCGTCATCTTTGGAATAAAACTACTCGTGAAATTCAGTTTTATCTCACCCAGGGCAAACGCATCTAAAAATAAGCTTGGTGCGCCTACGCCGCACCAGCGCGGGCAAGCGATGATAAAAATCACCCGATAATCCATAACTTAACCTAAAGATGAAATAAAGTATTAAATAAGACTAGAAAATATGATAAACAGGTAGTAAATACCAGTAGATGTAATTATCTTAAATAACTGGAAATATAATCTTAATTAAAATGAATTGATTAACAACTTAATTCTAAAACTTTCGTAAGATAGTTGTCATCCATAGCAGCTAAAAATTGTTTATTTTTAATTCCAAGCTTTTTGCTTTTTTCTTGATCTAACAAATTAACTGCAATATGACGTTCGCGTAGCGTGTCGAAGACAAGAACAGCAAAATTTTGCGGTGCATTATTCTTTCTAATTCTACAATCATCTTCATTTAACGCTACATCTAATATTCAATGTAACGAATTTTCAATACCCGAATGACTGCGAACTGAGTCTCAAAACTTTTTTGCATTTAAATTTAAACTACTAATATAATAACGAGTCTCAACAGTTGTTTTACCATTTTTAGTTCTAACTGATTCAACCATACCTATACTGTTTAATTTATTCCATTTATTATCTGTATCAATTCGATTGGAGATATCGGAAAGCATTAAATAATTACGTATTTCTTCACGTCCATGACCCAACTCACGAGTGTTGTAATGACTTGTATGCTCGCCTTTATTGCGTTTTGAGATTGCTTCTTTAAATAGTAATTCTACACTTTCATACAAGTTTTTTTGATTCTTTTTTAGTGCGATTACATAATCTCCATCTTTCTGAGATATAAGATTGACTATTTCTTTTTGACATCCAATTGCGTCAATTGTGACAATACAACCAGCAATATCTAACACTTTTATCAATTCTGGTATTGCTGTAATTTCATTCGATTTTTTATCGACTTTTCTTTGACCTAGAACTAACTTATTACTTGTTGCCCAAGCACTAACTATATTAATCGCACGATTTCCTACTTTTTTATCATAGGAATGTTTTAAACTTTTGCCATCAATTGCAATCACTTCACTATCGGTTAATTTTGCAGCGGCTTGTTCCATTACGATTAAATGTAATTACTGAACATATGTATCTGGCAATTGGCAATATTAATCACATCGTTTTTGTAATATAATATAAGTAGTTAGACAAGACGAAATTAATTATACTAGTTTCATTTAGCTAGACTACACTTACGAGATTTAATTACAGGAGATGATTTTCGCCTGATGCATTATCTGTAGCTTGAATTTAGGAAATTGGTATTACACAATGTCATTGCGAATGTAGCGGAGCAGAATAACGCAATCGTAAAGGTTGGGGTTGTTTCGCGCAGCGAACAATGACTGTAAATATTTTTGTCCAGCTACTTAATTATTGTCTTTTGATAAACATAGTCCAGTAGCATTTTTCGCTGTTTGAAAGATACGACTACTTTGTAGTTTATTTGGTAAAAACATGGGTAAATTAAGAACTGCTGCTCTGGTGTTTGATAGTATCGGTTTTGTCGGTTCCTGCGCTCTAAAGTTGAATGCTGTACGCACAGGCAATACAGCACAGTCAGAACAGGCAGATAAACTCATTGAAAAAGGTATTAAGAACCTCAAGCGTGATATTGGCTTGTAAAGCCGGCACCGTGTTTGGGTAGCAGGACTGACTAAATTGCTAAAAATATTTCGTAAACACTCCACCGCCTGGAATTTGGTGGAGTGTTCATTCCTCGTTAGAACGAATTATCGGTTCCAGATTTTTTCCAAATTACCCACGAATTATTAGGGAACAAAAACATAATCACCTTGCCCCATCGAGTTCGAGTTGCCCAAAACATGGCAAAGTCTTCTCCAGTATTCATCAAAACGTTACCATTTGAGGTTTCATCCATTGACTACTTTGTTTTTTGGGGTAGTGATTCCTATGTAGTGGTAATACAGAATTTTAGTATATTTGTTCTCATGCATCGTAGATTAGTTCCGTATAACCGAAGTATTGTGTAAACTCTTTGAAAAGTCTTTTATAATCAACTAATATTACTGGTATATAAGACTATTTAAAGAGATATTTTAATTCTAAGTCTGCTTAGAAATTTACTTTATTTAATTATCAAAGGTATTGTAAAAATTGAAAGAGATTATCGCCCTAATTGTGGCTCTAATCAACTAATAAACAATGGTACCATTCATATATGAAATGATGCTGATATATAGTCTAATCCCGGCCCCAGCCATCCGTACTGGGATTTATCTTGTGAGTTCAGGTACCATAATTTACTTGCTTTCAGATATGACAATCCTAGAAGCACAGCGACGGTTGAAAATAGGCTATAACTGAATCTGGAAAAATCAGTTTAGTAAGGTTAATTCAGAAACTACTCGCAAAAAAAAGAAGTTTAATTTCTCACAAGAAAAATTAAGATTAATAAAATGTAAAAAGAGGATACTGCAATAAAATATACTGACTACAGTGGTAAATGTAATTATTTATGAGTAATAAAAATAACACACAGACCTCTAGAAGAGAATTTGTATCAAGAATATCTGATAGTAACAAAAAGTCATCTTCAAGAGCCTCAGAGCCTAACGTTATCCATGAAATAGCATCAAGAGTTTCAAAGTTTTTGCAAGCTTTCACTTCGCCAAAAAGGGAAAGTATTTCAACAGTAGAAGTAACAGAAACGGTAGTAAAAATAACAGAATATGACAAACTTTTTTCTGCGATTTCTGCTCCTATCGAAAAGTCTAAGATTTCAGTTTCAGTAACATTGCAGAAAAAGCCTAATTTCCTTAAGCTATTTCAAAAACTAGATACAACACCAGAGCTTAAAGTAAAAGCAGAACAATTAAAAGTTTTAGTTGATGAACTGAGTCAACCGCAAACGATAGAAATTAAAATCAAAGAACTTTATGAAGAGGATGAGAGTGAACTTTGGAAGATAGGTCAATCGCGTCAAGAAAGCTTAAAATATTTGATTGAAAAATCATTAGCTGGGAAGCTAAAACAAAGCTTTAAGATTGTATCTTGGAGTTTTAGCAGAGGATGTTTGTCAATAATTGCCGTACTTACTTTTCTATTTAAATCTGCTAGTGTGATAGCTGATTTTCTAAAAAATTACGACCAAATCAAGAAGAATGCTAAGGCGTTTTATCAAGATATTAAAAAACTTGAGGGAGTCCTCTCAAATATTTATCAGGAATTTAGCAACGGTCTTGAAAATGTTATCCAAGCAATTAGTGGATGGTTTAATTCTGATGGTTGGGGGTTCGCATGATGACGATGTTGATCTGTTGAGTCTCAGATAAGATTAAGTCTTGTCAGATTTTGGTGAAGCGCGCGATCGCATAATGCAACTGAGTTATTGCAGCAAGAAAGTGTGCAGTAATTTTATTGCGCAGCTACACTAAGCTCGTACTATTTGTGTCCGCTTTTATGAGTGGACACTTTTTATTTGCTCCAAGCTTCAACAATTCGGAATTACTGCATCACTCTGCACACCCCGCTATTTTACAAATAAGCCAGTGGGGTGTGCACACAGTCTAAATAGCTGCAAGCCCTGCTGTGACTAGTCGGGAACATTGTCCGGGCAGTTTTGCGCAGTTTGCAGCAGAATTGTCGATTAACTTGCCGTCCGTCGTCGTTAACAAATTACTTGTCGGTAGCCAGAGGACTTGATAGGCAAGGGTTTGTTCGTGGCGTTAGCCGCGCGTCTTCCAGGCGTTTTCAGATGTAGAATACAGGAGAAATAGATTTAACACAATCTGTGTCGCAACTTTTTTGTGTTGCGATTAACGAATTATCTGTCGTGTGGCAGGGTTTGCACTCCGCAGGCATGCGCATTCATGTTCGCTGCTAAGCGCGGTTCAGTAGTACTCAGCGATAAGCCCGAAGGGCATAGCCGTAGGCATCGCAATAAAACTGCGTAATAAAAAAGTGCGCAGAAAAATAACGCGCAGTGTCTCTGTATCTGTGTCCGCTTACCACTGGACAACAATGCAGTATTCCTATCTTTGTCCGCTACCAACACGCTTAAACACCGGACAATTAGTGTATATGCTATCCTTATTAATGAGCCGCCGAAACCTGATAGTTAAGCCAGAATGCATCAACAAAGTCTATGGTCTAGCATCTTTGTCCGCTACGCAAGCGCGGACATTCATATCTGCAGTATTGCTGTTAGACGCTATAACCCTTATACAGCAAGCATCCTAGGATACGCGAAACCAAGCGCGATTATTGAGCCATCTTTGTCCGCATGTATGCAGTGAACACGGATACTATGTTTGTCCGGATATCTGCACACAGATTGTGGGCACTGATAAGCTATTCATATATGTGCTCACCTACACTCAGTGGAGCAACGGGACAAATATTGCTGACTGTGTAGA
>JASJDR010000207.1 GCA_030065615.1 Xenococcus sp. MO_188.B8
GAAATTCTTTGGCGATTTATGAAATATGAGTGGATTAAAAAAGAAGCATATTTGAGCTGGAACAATTTAGTTGAATATGTGGAAAAGGTTCTAAAAGATTTTGGTATAGAATATACAATTAATTTTGCTTAGGTACTTAGAGTAAAAAGCTTTGAGGAGGAAAAAAGGGAAATGCCCCGCGAAATGTCGGTCAGAAATACCCTGACTTTTCTTTATTCTGTACTTGCTACATTTTGTAGTGCGAGAGATGGGTAGAGTATCGCGTTGATAATTTCTCGAAAATCTTGAGTCCTGGGTCTTACTCGATGATTTGCCTCAGGATAAAAACTGGAAATCTTTAACCATTGTTCATCAGTTAGATCGGTATCGTAACTTAGGCGCATCATAGAAGAGTATTTTTACCTAATTCTAAGTTTCTTGATTTCTTGATTCATTCTATGATTTTTCAAACACGCTCTCTAAAGTTAAGATAAATCATTGAGCGACCGCCAAGAGGGTTTTTCCTGAATTATTATTTCACAAAATACAAGCGCGATAAAAGTTAAGTTTTAACCAGTTCAGAGTATAACAACACCAGCGAGAGAACATGAGTAAACCGCTTTTAGCAAGTATCATCATCACCAGCTATAATTATGAACCCTTTTTAAAAGATGCGATTAATAGTGCCTTGAACCAAACTTATCCTCACACCGAGGTAATCGTAGTGGATGATCAATCCACGGATAATTCACGAGAGATTATTCTCAGTTATAAAAATCGAATTATCTCGGTGCTAAAAAAGAATGGAGGACAGGGATCAGCCTTTAACGAAGGGTTTAAGGTGAGTCAGGGAGAAGTAATCTTTTTCTTAGACTCCGATGACATACTACTACCTACTGCAGTGTCAACAGCGATCTCTTTTTTTCAAGATCCAGATGTGGCAAAAGTGCATTGGCCTTTGAGAGTCATCGATGGCTCGGGCAAAAAACAGGACAGAGTTGTCCCTTCTCAACCTCTTTCCCAGGGAGATCTCAAAGACGCTTTGCTCCGTTACGGACCTGGTGGGTATGTTTGGCAAGTAACGAGTGGTAATGCTTGGGCGAAAAGATTTATACAGAGTATTTTTCCCATGCCCGAAGCAGAATATAAAACTTGTCCGGATCTTTATCTCCACGCCTTAGCGCCCCTGTTTGGTACGGTAAAAAGAATTTCGCATCCACAGGGATTATGGCGTATACATGGGAACAATTACAGTTGGCACTTACCTTTTGATCGAAGGCTGTCATTCCAAGTGAGGCTTTGGGAGCATTGCTTTGAAGCGTTAAAAAAATACTGTCGGGCAATAGATAGAGATATAGATATAGAAGTTTTCAGAGCTAATTCATGGTGGCATCAAGTTGAGTTAGCAATACAAGAAATTGCCGCAGTAATCCCCATGGGGAACAAGTTGATTCTCGTTGATGACAGTTATTGGCAAACTGACGAAATATTAGCTGGTTGCCAACGTTTTCACTTCCTCGAAAGAGAAGGACAATATTGGGGATATCCAGCAGATGACGAGACGGCAATCTTTGAACTCCAGCGACTTCGCAGCGAGAGAGCAAGTTTCATCGTTTTCCCTTGGTCGTCTTTCTGGTGGCTAAATTATTATTCTAAATTCCACGACTACCTGCGTTCTGAATACCAGTGTTTATTAGAAAATAAACGCCTCGTTATTTTTAATCTGAGGCCATAAAATAATTTTGGTATTTCTAATGAAAAAATCTGTAATTATTTGCATTTTAGGAATGCACCGGAGCGGAACTTCTCTTCTAACCAGGGTACTAAATCTAATGGGAGTTTACCTGGGCCCTGATGCTCATCTATTGCAGCCATTAGCAGAAAATCCCAAAGGGTTTTGGGAACATGAGGAAATATGGAAGTTGAACGAGGACATTCTCTGGCGTTTAGGTGGTAGCTGGCATAACCCCCCCGAATTGTCTCCGGGCTGGGAAAGTGCTGCTGAATTGGAGGATTTAAAAGAGCGCGCTCTCACTATTATTCAGACAGACTTTACCGATGCAGGGATCTGGGGCTGGAAAGATCCGCGAACCTGTCTGACTTTGCCCTTTTGGCAACAGATCTTGCCACCGATGCAGTACGCGATCTGTTTGAGACATCCAGTAGAAGTGGCGCGCTCGCTCGCTCGCCGTAATGACTTCTCTATCGGTCAGGGTATCTATCTCTGGATTGTTTATGTCAAACAAGCGCTAGAAAATACTAGATTTGGGCAAAGAACCTTGGTATTCTACGAAAATATTCTTAACAATTGGAATATGGAGTTGCTACGCCTATGGCAATTTCTGGGAAAACCAGAACTGGTCGATGAGACTGAGGTACATAACTTGGTTCGTAATTTCATTGATAAAGATCTGCGGCATCATCACAACTCCAAAATCGAACTCCTTGACCAAACTAATCTCGAACTGCCAATTGAAGTAGTTTCGATGGCTGAAGAGGTATATTTGATTCTTCAACAGGAAAACTCTCTGGAGCAAAGGGTTTTAGTTTCAACCTTACAAGAAGCTCTGAACATAATAGATTCTCTGGAAATGAAAAAAGCTTGGCAGCAAAGAATTGCAGATAGATGGATGAAGCAGTTATGTCTGGCGAGCGAGGAAATTAGGGCACTAATCCCAAAAGGGGAAACTTTTATAATGGTTGATGAAGAGCAGTGGGGAGTTAGGGAAGTTTTTACTGATTATCGGTGCATTCCCTTTCTCGAAAAGGATGAACAGTATTGGGGTGTGCCTTCGGATGATGACGAAGCAATTAGTGGATTAGAACGCCTGCGCGTGGAAGGAGCTAACTTCATCGTTTTCGGATGGCCAGCCTTTTGGTGGCTCGATTTCTATTCCCGACTGCGACACCATCTCCAAGATAATTACTCCTGCCTCAGTAAGAATGACCGTATTGTTATATTTGCTCTAAACAATACCCTAGCAAAAAAAAAATATTAATTAAAACAGTAAATGAACCTTTGCTGAAAATGATTTGTATACTATAAATTATACGTAAATATACTGAAAGGTATTAAGTTATCTTTCTTCCAGAAGAAGACCCCCGCTAAAGCGGCGGGATGAATTCTGGTTAGGGTTTAGAAACACAAACTAGATCTGGTAAAATCATGACATGAAACAGCTACGCGGATTTAAGTTGAGATTCTACCCCACACCAGCGCAACGGCTAGAGTTAGCGCGCACATTTGGCTGTACGAGATTCGTCTATAACTGGGCATTAAAACTAAGAAACGATAGTTACTATCAAGAAGATAAGACCCTTTCATATACTGATACATCTAACGCCTTGACTAAACTCAAAAAAGAGCCCGAAAAAATTTGGTTAAAACAAGTCTCATCCGTACCACTTCAACAAGGATTAAGACATCTCAATACAGCATTCAAAAACTTCTTTGCTGGCAGAAGCAAATATCCTAAGTTTAAGAAAAAAGCGAATCGTCAGTCAGCTACCTATGCTAATAATGCATTCACTTGGGTTGAAGGAAAGCTTACTTTAGCTAAAATGAATCAACCACTGAAGATCAAGTGGTCAAGATATTTTTCAGGGGAACCTAAGTCAGTAACTATCAGTAAAGACCCTTCAAATAGATACTTTGTCTCGTTTTTAGTCGAAGAAGAATTAGAGCAATATCCGACTACAACAGAAAAGATCGGAATTGACTTAGGAGTCAAAGATGTGATGGTCACATCAAAAGGATTTGGTTCTGGAAACCCCAAATATTACGCCAAATATCAAGCTAGATTGAAAAAGCTACAGAAAAGGCTAGCGAAGAAACAACTCGGTTCCAATAACAGAAATAAGGCCAGGCTGAAAGTAGCAAAACTGCACGCTAAAATAGCCGATTGCCGTCAGGATTTTTTACATAAATTAACAACTCAGTTAGTCCGCGAAAACCAAGCAATCTACACTGAGACGTTAGCAGTAAAGAACATGATGGCTAATCATAAATTAGCCCAAGCCATAGCTGATTGTGGATGGGGTGAAGCCCTACGACAACTAGCATACAAGTGTCAATGGCACGGAAGAACAATCGGAGCAATCGATAGATGGTTCCCATCTTCTAAAAGATGTAACCATTGTGGTTCTATTCTGGATCAATTGCCTCTTGATGTTCGAGAATGGACTTGTCCTAGCTGTAAATCTCATAACCAAAGAGATGTCAATGCAGCCAAAAATATTTTAGCGGTGGGAACCTGCTTCTTTACAAGAAGCAAAGGAAACGGTCAGACCCCGCGTTATGCGAAGCGGTATCCTTTAGGGCGGCGTAAGACGCAAACGCCAGTTCCTACAACGGGGGGAACCCCCGCAACGGACTGGCTTGGGAATGCTGACCAAGAGACGCCCACCAAGACAGCGGTCGGGCTGACCGTGTTGCGGTGCGACCCTGCTGCTTTTCAAGCAGCCAAGGAACGCGCACCAAGACAAGCTTGTGGAGATACCTCTAGCGGGGAGTCAGCGGGAGCTGTCTCTAGCTACGTGTCGGTGAAGCAAGAATCCCCCGATTTATCGGTGGGAGCGTCAATAATATTTACTATCTAAGTATTTTGCAGCAGAAAAGGTGATTGGCAGCTTGATGGAGCAAGCGGGGTTATAAGAATGGCGCATATCGTTGTTTGTGGTTATATGATTCGCTACCCTATTGCGGGTAATATACTAGCTTATTTTCATTACCTGTTGGGGTTATCAAAGCTTGGTTATCAGGTTGTGTATCTGGAGGAGAGTGGATGGTACCAATCCTGCTATGATCCTTCTAAACAAATCTATAGTGATAATCCAGAGGCTGGACTGAAAGCTGTACAAACCCTGATTGACCGATTTGATGTGAAGGCCAAAGTATGCTTCATCAATCGAGATACTGGGACAACCTACGGCTTGGATTGGGACACCATCAAGCAAGCGTTGACCACAGCTGAAGTATTACTGAACATCGGTGGCGTTTGCTGGTTACCAGAGTTCAAGCTGTGTCAACGGCGAGCACTGATCGACCTAGATCCTCTCTTCACACAACTAGGTAAGTTTGCTCAAGAAGGATTAGAAAACTATCATACACTCTTCAGCTATGGCGTCAATATTGGTCAGTCGGATTGTATAATTCCCATCCATGAAAGAGATTGGCATCCAACCGTTCCGCCTGTAGTACCCGAAATCTGGACGACTGAAACAGTTATAAAAAAGAGATTTCCTTTCGGTACTGACGCTGATATTCCTTTCACCACCATTGCCAACTGGAAAGCTTACGGAGGCATCACCTATGAAGGAAAGTATTATGATCAGAAACGGGAGGAATTCCTGAAATTTATCGACCTGCCCAGTCACACCTCTCAAACTTTAGAATTGGCACTTTCTAACGTTGATGCCAAAGAAAGAGAACAGTTGGAGGTAGCCCGATGGCAATTACGTAATAGCCAATTCAGCGAAAATTTTGATAACTACCAGGCTTATATCACCCATTCTAAGGGGGAATTCAGCGTGGCGAAGCAGGCCTATGTCAAAACCCGAAGCGGTTGGTTTAGCGATCGCAGTGTTTGCTATCTCGCTGCTAGTCGCCCCGCCATCTTGCAGGACACTGGGTTTAGCAATTGGTTGCCGACTGGTCGTGGCGTTTTGGCCTTTTCGTCTCTGGAGGAGGCAGTGGTTTGTATCGAGAGAGTCAATACTGATTATCCGTCACACTGCCGTGCGGCTAGGGAAATTGCCGAAAAAGTCTTCAGCTATAAAGTCGTGTTGCCCCGACTTTTTGAGATAGCAAAAGGGATGAAACCATCTATTCACTCAGTTTTCCAAAATCTAGGGAAGCGGTCCAGTAGAAGTTATTGACAAAAGAAGCAAAATGTTACTGGCTAGCGGTTACCGTTTTTTGAACAGTTTTCTGTTCAAATTGAACTTCCATCCGTGCGATAACATGAAGATTGTGGACTACCGCAGTCCGCCGTAAATCAAAGAGATTCTTACGAGTCCCCAAATAACGAGCTTGCTTTCCCTGCCAGCGACTGATCTGAGCTAAACTATGTTCCACAGTGACTCGCTCTCGTAACTGAGAACGACCCAATTCTGTTAACTGACGTTGGCGTAACTCTTGTAATAAAGACTCATCTGGATGAATCGAAACACTACGTCCCCGTTTAGAACTAGTACATTGCTCTTTTAAAGGACAAGCCTGACAATCACTTGGCGGAAAACGAGCTGTTTTCCCTTCCTCAAACGGAATCTTCACTCAGTTAGGACAGCGAATCAGATGATGCTCCCAGTCCAAGACAAAAGCAGTTTTATCAAATCGCTTACCATTGCGCACTCGCCAAGCTTTGCAGAAAATGGTTAAATCATCACTGCGTTGTTTAACCCAATGACAGCTGAGATAAGCACGATCTATGTGCAACTCAGTTAAAGTGACTTGCTGAAGCGCTAAATCTTCTGCGATGGCTTTACTGACAGTGGCTTCGGGGACATTGGCTGGGGTGATTCTGACTGCTCTAACCAGTCCTGAGTCTAGATCTTTGAGCACATGGCGATTTTTCTTAACCAGATAAATAGCTTTGCTTGGCGAATTTTAGCCATGATTTTGGCTTCTGCTTCAGACAGTTCAATCGGTGGAGCCCAGTTTTGGGGACGCATCTCCATACTCCTTATAACTTCATAACTTAGTGGCGAGACACTACATAGATGATCATGTTTGTCAATATCTATTAGTGGACCGCTTCTCTAGCTCCCCATGCCTAATAATGCACAATTAATTTTGCTTAGGTACTTATCTCGCGTGTACCCAGCTTCGTGTTCTGGACAAAGAAGGACACAAAGAATTTAAATTTCTGAAAATTTGGATGAGGCGATTGCTAATTAGCAACTCTGTTAGTTAATGAAGATTAAATTGGCACTCAGTAATTTCTTGGTTCATAAATCAATCCCGACAAAAAAAGTCGGGTATGGTTGACTGGGATTTTTGCCCTATGCTACTATTCATTTCAACTGTTAACGGAATAAAAACAGATTATGACTCAGGCAATTGCAACAAAA
This sequence comes from Xenococcus sp. MO_188.B8, assembly GCA_030065615.1. Taxonomy (GTDB): domain Bacteria; phylum Cyanobacteriota; class Cyanobacteriia; order Cyanobacteriales; family Xenococcaceae; genus Xenococcus. The sequence continues at coordinate 7,051 of JASJDR010000207.1, forward strand.
CCCCGTACTTTCACGAACTTAGTTTCTAAAGAAGGTGGTGTGAAGTACCCTCTCAAAGCACTTAATGTTTGTGAAGAAACTTTCTCTCCTCTAGAAGTAGCCTATGACTATGATGTTATTCGCTCCCTAGTTAGTAGAGAATCCATTGAAGCAGGACCAAATTCCATTTGGCGTTACAAAGCTTTCTTACCTGTCGAGAGTGATAATCCCATTGATGTTGGTACAGGGATGACTCCTCTAGTTAAATCCACTCGTTTAGCTCGTCGCCTGGGTCTAAAAAATCTTTATATTAAAAATGATGCTGTTAATATGCCGACCCTTAGCTTTAAAGACAGGGTAGTATCGGTTGCCTTAACTCGTGCTCAAGAATTAGGATTTTCTACTGTATCTTGTGCTAGTACTGGTAACTTAGCTAATTCTACTGCTGCGATCGCAGCCCATGCAGGGTTGGATTGCTGTGTCTTTATCCCTTCTGACTTAGAAGCAGGAAAAGTACTTGGCACTTTAATTTACAATCCAACATTAATGGCAGTCAAAGGTAATTACGATCAAGTAAATCGTCTTTGTTCTGAAGTTGGCAATACTTACGGTTGGGGATTCGTTAATATCAATCTTCGTCCCTACTATTCTGAAGGTTCTAAAACTCTTGGTTTTGAGGTTGCCGAACAACTAGGATGGCAACTACCCGATCATATCGTCGCACCCTTAGCTTCTGGTTCTCTTTACACCAAAATTTATAAAGGTTTCCAAGAATTTGTCAAAGTCGGTTTAGTAGAAGATAAAAACGTTCGCTTTAGTGGCGCACAAGCAGAAGGTTGTTCTCCCATAGCTCAAGCCTTTAAAGAAGGAAGAGACTTTATTTCTCCTGTTAAACCTAATACGATCGCTAAATCGATCGCGATCGGTAATCCTGCTGATGGCGTTTATGCTTTAGAAGTAGCCAAGAAAACTAACGGTAATATTGAATCGGTTACTGATGCAGAAATTGTTGAAGGAATGAAACTTCTGGCTGAAACAGAAGGTATCTTCACCGAAACTGCTGGTGGAACTACTATTGCTGTCTTGAAAAAATTAGCAGAAGCAGGCAAAATCGATCCAGATGAAACTACAGTTGCTTATATCACTGGTAATGGATTGAAAACTCAAGAAGCAGTGCAAGGATATATTGGCGAACCTCTAGTTATTGAACCTAAATTAGATAGCTTCGAGCGTGCCTTAGAACGTTCTCGCACTTTAGAACGTCTGGAATGGCAACAAACTATTGTTTAGCTCAATATTTTTACTGCAATTCAATAATTTCTAAATTTTGACCTGATCTCGATTGAGATTATTCGCCTAAATGGCTTGACCTGATTATCCTGCTTGATGGGACTAATTAGGGGACGAGACTTTTAACTTCACCGTCAAGCACTAAAAACTGATAACTGAAAACTGATAACTGAAATATGGCTGTTAAAGTATTAATTCCTACTCCCTTACAAAAATTCACCAACAATCAAGCTACTATTGAATGTACAGGTAGCAATATTGACGAGTTAATCAATTCTTTGGAAAATGATTGCCCTGGGATCAAGGCTCGCATCTGCGATGAAACTGGAAAACCCCGTCGCTTTTTGAACCTCTACGTTAATAGTGAAGATATCCGTTTTCTTGACAATACCGATACTACTTTGCAAGATGGAGACGAAGTTAGTATCGTTCCCGCAGTTGCTGGGGGTTAATTAAGTTTTTTAATTCAGGTTTATTCCGTAACAGTGAGGTGGACCATTAAAGTCTCCCTCATTTTTTTTGTGAAAATTGCCATGCTCAATTATCAATACTAATATCAGATCCTCACTTACTATCGATACATCTTTGGTGATAATTTCTTAGAAACTTTAAAAACTCAGTATTATTATCTAGGTATAATTCCAAAATATAATTACTAAGCTACAAAGCAATTACAAAATTCGGAATACGCCCAGATATGAATCAGAAAAAAAAGACAGTGGAGACATTGCGGTCGTTACTCTCTAATAACCTATGTCAATTTTTAATCGGTTTATTTCTGGTTGTTTTTATTGCAAAGGTTTCTGATGCTATAAGTTATCAGTACTTAAAGCTTTTTATTAAGTCTGTTAGCTATATTATCTTTTTCTATTTAGGGACGCCTTTTTTGATCTATTGGTTAGCTTATGTCAGTGCTGTAACGTTAACAAAAGTAAAACTTGCTATTACTATTTTACTAGTGGCTATGTATAGTTATATCTTTTGGGATTCCTACTTCTTTTACAAAGAAAGCCTGGGAAAATTACTTTTTAGTTAAGTATAAATTCTTAAGAGAAGAGTCTCATTGACTGACAAAACTCTAATTGTAGGTTGAGGAGCCACTGCTTTGAGTAGGCTTCACTCGAATGGATGTTTCCCCATTCGAGGATAAATAGGACGTGCTTACAAAGTGAGAAAAGTAAACATGATAGAGATTACCTCCCAAAAGAATCCCTTCAGATGCAAGGAAAACCACTAAAATACCTCAAAACCCTTGCATAAAACTTTGCGATCGCCTGTAGTCAATAGAGCAATCCTAAATTGATTATCGTGTTCAAACTTCAACTCGAAAAATCTCAAGCAAAGATAGAATAATTGTTCCAAAAAATAATTAAAACTGATTCAATACTAGAACATCTACAAAGAAAATATCGTTCTTAAAGTTTGATCACTTAACTTAATTAGATGACTAAAAATTAGATACAGAAAATTCACTGGTAACAGAAATATAATCGTTTTCAAGTTGAAGAATTTTATTTCCTAAAACTAATTTTTTCTTTCCAACTTCGGGGATATTGACAGTATAACTTTCTTGAAATGGTAAATCTATAGCAATAGTTTCTTGTTCAAGATAGTTAACTAGATCAATTTTTGTCAATTCTACTTGATTATTTCCCAATAGATTAGCGTATATGGGAACTTCTAAAGAAGTTATATCAATAAGAAGTTGCTCTCCCTCAATTCGAGCAGAAGCTTTACCTGAGACATCGTTTGTATAGCTAAATGGAATTTGAGTATTCTCGCCATTTTCTGCGTGAACTTCGACAGTAACTATAATTTGGTCAGGATTAACGTCAAGTCTAAAATTTCTGACCCACCAATCCGCAGTAACTGAAATGTCTCGAAGAAATCCTGCACTGAATTTTTGCTGTTCACTGCCTGAAAATTCTACCTCCTTAACAGCTTCATTCAAATCATTTTCCGTAATTTTAATTGCGATAGATGATTGAGCTAATGCAGAAGATAGTAGCAATAGATTAGAAGCTATTAAAGACCAGAAAAAAATAAGTTTGCAATTTCTAGATATCATATCTCTATCTCTTTTATTTGATAGTTGAATATTCAGTTATTAAACCTTATATACTTTGCTTTAAACTAAATATAGCAATTTCCATACTTGTGAGAAAATCAAATATTGTGATGGTAGAAGAACTAACGATATGCAAAATCAAGGTACATTTAATTTGGATCGTTACACAGTAGAAATTTATCTATAATATTGCCAATAATTATTATCATCTGTCAGCTATCACTGATGACTAATAACTGATAATTCTTCAGAAACTTAAAGTCAATCAACAAACTCAAAACATAGAGCAAATTGATTATTCTGATTTTGGAGCTAATTTCGCCCCCTAAATCCCCCAATTCTGGGGGACTTTGAATCTTATTCCCCCCCCCAAACTTGGGGGGCTAGGGGGGCTAGATTCCTTATTTTGGAGTTGATCAGGAGATCTGTGTACACCGTAGGTCAGGGCAGGGGCTTGATAACAGATAACTGATAACTCAAAAGATGCCTCGAAAACCCCGCGACCTCAAACCAAATTATTGCTACCACGTTACTACTCGCTGTAATAACAGGGAATTCAAGCTAATTCGCCATGAATGCCGTGAGGTGTTCATATATGCTCTGAAACGAGCTAGAGAGAAGTTTAACTTCAAACTTTATGCTCTTTGTATCATGAGTAATCATGTCCACTACTTGCTCGAACCAGCAACCCCAGAAGATTTACCTCGTATTATGCATTGGCTCAACTGGTACACCGCCATGTGTTTCAACAGAATGCTCAATAGAACAGGGCATTTCTGGGAAAAGCGATATCATAGCAGCGGTTTCGAGAACTCAGACTATCAAAGAGCCTTAAACACCCTACGATATATTCATGCCAACCCTAAATCAGCAAAGATGCAGCAGGGTTTTTTCTATGATTTCTCTAACTATGGCATCCATGACAGGCTGAGTAACGATGGGATAACTCAATGGCATCCAGCCTTTCTGTCCTTGGGTCAGTCTCTGGATGAATGTGTCAGGAAATATCGAGGATTCTGCAAGAGGTATAAGCCCAAACCGAAGCCAGAGAAACGTTACCACTGGGGAAATAGACTGTTGCCCAAGGTCTTGAAAGTAAGAGAGAGGAAGAAACTAGCACCTGGTCAAATGAGGCTGCCCTGGGCTGACTGGGAAGCAAATAGCTCCGAGATTCGGGAAGTAGCAGAAAAGTTCGTGATCGCCAACTGTTATAACCCGCAGGTAGCAGCCCAATTCTTTAATGACTCATAAAAATCTTAGAGGTTATCAGCTTGCCTGGGAAGTAGAAGGTCATCCAAACTGAACTGTGCCAGGTATCGAATTAGGAAAAAGCCTATGAATGCTTAGAGAAAGTACCAAAAACCCAGCTTGACACATTGCCTGAAGTTGCTATATCTTACAGGTTACAAGTCTCTGCGCTTCAGAAGAGAGAGATTATATGGCTGAAACCAATTATTCAAAATTTTTCCCTTTCTTGGCCGCCGCCACTTATCTATTAATTTGTCGATTGTTTCTTCATCCATTTCTTGTATTTCCAAGAATTCCTTGCTGAGACTATATGCCGGCCATGATGATGGGTTTTTCCAGATTCTTGGTAAATTCCCCCTGAGTATCTCATCGTATTCTATTGGATACTCTCTCGTCCATAATAATATCGCTATCGGAACTCCAATCCCCATCCATCCTACTTCTGACATGAAAGTCCGTTCGGTCTCTTCTATAACTTCGCGGTTTTTGATTCTAACACCCAGGAGGGATACACCGCGAATCAATGGCGTTGGTAATTGGTCTGACCAACCCGTTCTCCGTTCTCCTGCAAGCCAGCCGCCGACTTCGAGCCATATCTGCTTCTGCACACTGAAGCCAAACTTGCTGTCACTAAACTGCACCCACAGCTTGTCAATCACCTGAAGATCGTCGCAAGGAAACCGAAGAAGATCATCATCCCTCAAGTAGCCCTCTTCCTCTCGCTCTGCTACTTGCAGCATGACGCGGAACGTCTCCTCGTCTGCTTTTTGCCACCGTCCTGCTGCCAGTAAGTCAGCCAACACTTGATATCGCTCTGGCACCCGAAACCGCATCAAGTGAAATGCAGAGGGAGTTTTTTGGGGTTGATCCTGCGGGTTTGCTCGTCGGTAACAAATGCCCTCTTCCCCAAATCGCGCTCTGGTTTTCTGACTTAACCAGGCACAAAACTGATTTCCTTCTGCAAACCCAAGATTGACGGGTTCAAAATTAGCCGTCTGGCTACGGTTATTGGTTTCCAAGCAAAACAGCCGATATTCTGCCTCCGAGATCTCCGTTTTATCGATCACCTGTCCGTACCAGGTGATGCTCCCATCCTCTGCTATGGTGATGGGCGGACTGGTTTCCTCCTCGGAACTGCCCGCAAAACAATCTTTATTCAGGTCATACAACCGTTTTTCTAGTTGAACCCCTGCTGCCAGTTTAAATTCTTCAACATCCTCCGAATTCAACCCCTCTTCTACCTTTGTCAGCAATGCCTGACGCTGCTCTCGGCTAACTTTGAGGCTATTCTGCATACATTCATAGGCAAGGGTGAGGGTAGGGACGGTTGGCTTGGCTAATGCCTTTTGAATCAGGTTATCGACTTTGACCTGTGCGGCATAAAACAAAATTGTCTGTCGCCACCAATCCAGGAGTTTTTCGTTCCCCACCATCACTTTGTCTAGTAGGTATGCTTCATGCTCTGGCTTAGTCAGTTCGACCGAGGTGAGATACTCCTGAAACGTCCGATGGGCAAATTCATATAATTTTTCCTGTTGGCGATCGCACATCAATTCTCGCACCCCAACATCATCTTTTTCAATAAATTGTTGGGGTGTAAGTGCTATGTTGGCTGACATCTGGGCTAATTCTTGTTCAATCAACTTATTTGCCTGATAAACATTGCTGTCTTGATGTTCATTCAGCGTAAACTGGAGCACTTTCTGCTTGCTCATCTCCAATGCCAATGCCTGCAATGCGTCTTGCTTTTGTGCTGGATTGAGGGGATAGCGGGTAGACCCTCCAGGTGTCTGCCGTCCCTGGAGCAACACCTCACAAACTTGTTTGTAAAGCCCGTGCTGGGTAGGTAAAAGGCTGGTTTTCTGTTTGTAGGTATTAATGATTAATGCCAGTAACAATGGATTCTTTGCCATCAAGCGCAATGAAGGGACAGCATCAATTTGCCGTACTAACTCGCTCTTTTTAGACTCGGCATTTCGCTTGAGCTGTCGCTTGGATTGCCCCCTAGAATCGCTACGTTTTTCAAGATTGAAGTACCAGTTAAATAGAAATTGATTCCGCTGTTGGGTGTTAAAGGAGCGCACAAAATAGGAACTAG
>JASJDR010000208.1 GCA_030065615.1 Xenococcus sp. MO_188.B8
ATGAATATTTGCCAACTACCAGTGAAACTATGATTTATATCGTCATGATAAATCTTATGTTAAGACGTTTAACTTACAGTTCTCCAACCCCAGTGTCTACCTAGTTATCAATTATCAAACACGCTCTCTGAGAATAGCAATCAGTTTTTAGCCAAGGTAGTTCTTTTTTAAGCTCAGGAAGCATGGCATTAAGTTCAGTACGTTTGAGCCATCTTCCATTGCTAGAGCGGTGTTCATACTGCAAGCCTAATGCTTTATTCCACCAAAATCTAGCGCAGCCAAATTGCTTAGCCAGTAGCTGTTTTTGTTCGGTTGTGGGATAGATTCTTACCTTAGCTGCTTGACTCATGGGATAATGATATCACACTTACTGCTATCAAATATTATTTCAATGAAAGCCATATATAAAAAGTCATACAGAAGTGTATATAATCTCACTGCACATCTGGTATTTGTTACTAAATATCGTAAAAATATTTTAAACGAGCAATTACAAAAGGAGTTAGCGAAAGTATTTTCCTCTATTCTTGAAACCAGAAAAGGAGAGCTTATTGAATTCAATGGAGAATCAGATCACGTGCATCTTATCGTAAGCTATATGCCACAAATTTCTGTTTCTAATTTAGTAGCTAATCTCAAAGCTACTTCCAGTAAATATATGTGGAATACTCATCAAGATTATTTATCAAAAACCTATTATAAGAAAAGAGTTTTCTGGACTGGGAGTTATTTTGTTGCTTCTTGTGGAGGGATTACAATAGAAACTCTACGTCAATATGTTGAGCAACAAGATAGACCATGTGACCCCTAAACCCTACCCGTCATTCATGAGGGGCTGTCACTTGGGGTTTCCCCAAGTGTTTATACGCCCCGTCCCGCCGATAAATCGGGGGACTTCTGACGGAAGAAAGTTAAAAATCTCCTTTCCCCTTGCTTGGTACTATAGATCATCTCACAATTAACAGACTACTATTATGCGCGCCATGATTTTAGAGAGGGCAAATAGACCTCTCCAAGAAGTTGATCTCCCCTTACCTAAGCCGCAAACTGGACAACTATTACTTAAGGTTAATGCTTGTGGAGTTTGTCGAACTGACTTGCACATAGTAGATGGTGAACTGCCTAAACCGAAGCTGCCTTTAGTCTTGGGTCATCAAATTGTGGGGACAGTAGTAGAAACTGGGGCACAAGCCAATAAATTTGCTCTGGGTTCTCGTGTGGGTGTTCCTTGGTTGGGTCATACTTGCAATTGTTGTCGATATTGTCTTTTGGGAAAAGAAAATTTATGCGATCGCGCTTTATTTACAGGCTACGATCTTAATGGGGGTTATGCTGAATATACCGTTGCTGACGAACGCTTTTGCTTTGCGATTCCCGAAAACTTTGCTGATTTACAGGTAGCACCACTATTATGTGCGGGCTTAATTGGTTATCGTTCCTATCGCATGGTCGAAGATGCCCAAAGTATTGGTTTTTACGGTTTTGGTGCTGCCGCTCATATTTTGATTCAGGTAGCTAATTATCAAAAAAAACAAGTCTATGCTTTTACTCGTTCAGGAGATGTCTCAGGACAGGAATTTGCGCGCCATCTTGGTGCAGTCTGGGCTGGGAGTTCTGAGGAATTGCCTCCTGAAGCCTTGGATGCAGCGATTATCTTTGCGCCCGTAGGTAAATTAGTACCCGCAGCTCTAACAGCAGTAGTTAAGGGTGGAGTAGTAGTTTGTGCTGGGATTCACATGAGCGAGATCCCTAGCTTCCCTTATGATATTTTGTGGGGAGAACGGGTACTACGTTCTGTGGCTAATCTGACTCGTCAAGATGGGGAAGAGTTTTTAGCTTTGGCGCCCCAAATACCTATTCAAACAGAGGTTACTGTTTTTGCTTTATCTGATGCCAATGAAGCTTTGACCGCTTTACGAAATGGTCAGATTCAAGGTGCCGCAGTGTTAGTAGTTGATTAAAGGGATTGCCAGCGAGATTGTAAGGGTCTCTAAAACTATTAGCTTAGAGACGTAAAATTTTACGTCTCTAAAAAATTTCTATTCAGAAGTGCAGGGAAGAAAATAATCCCATAAACCTCTAATAACGAGAACTATGGCTAAACAAGCGATAATGGTCATGCAGAAGATCTCCATTGAGTTGATTCAGTATTAAATCACACCACCTAAATAACTTGCTACTAAAGGAAGTTATTATTCTATGCTTAAGGTTATACTAATTTATCCAACTGAATTAGAGAGAAAATAAGATTAATCAAATCTGACCAACTTCCTATACTAATTAGATGGCATAATCTATGTCTATATCCTTTATAAGAGACTTAAATTAATAACGAATCAGGAATAATACCGATCTTTTCCCTCTTTTTACCAGAAACCTCGGTGGTATCACTCATGCGCATCCCTACAGTTCAATCCAAGTTAAGCAATTGTGCAAAAAATACCTAGACTCAATAGTTAATAAGTAAGAGTAAATGTGTAAGAAATTTTACTTAGTTACTTATGCTTAATTCTCATAGATAAAGTCGATGATTTCTTTGGCTGTTGCAGGAGCAAGTAAAACTCCGTTGCGATAATGCCCTGTAGCTAATAAAACATTACTATATCCAGTTAGTTTACCAATTACTGGGGCGGCTTGTCCTTGGGGTCGAGGACGTTTTCCAGACCAAGTTTCTATAATAGTAGCATCTTGCAGCATAGGACAAAATGCGATCGCTTCATCTATTATTTGATCTAATAATTCTCTCTCTGCGATCACATTTCCCATCTCGTCAGGAAATTCTACTGTAGCACCGAGCCAATATTCTTGATTGCCGAGGGGTACAAGATGAACATCATGTCCTGTGATTACTGGTTGAAACTCGGCTAAACCAAGATTTTTATTGACTTTTAGTTTGATAGCTTGTCCCAATACAGGACGCAAATCAAGTTTTTTTTGTACCGATGCAGTAAGAGAAGTTGAGCCTAAACCCGCAGCCATGATTAACCAATCTGCATCAAAATTTCCTTGATTGGTAATTATTCCCTGACAATAACTTTCTTGATCAAAAGACAAGAGTTCATTTACGGTAACCCCAAATTTAAACTTAACTCCATTGCTAGTTGCCGCTTTGACTAAAACTTCTGTTAATATCTGGGGGTTAATTTGTCTGTCTTGAGGAGAATAGACAGCAGCCCTAGCATTTTGGATTTGGGGACATTTAGTAATTAAATGCTCTCGATCCCAAATTTCTAGTTGCCAACCGTTACTTTGACGAGTTTGTTGTAATTGATGCCATTTTTCTAAGTTATCATCTTTAAAGAGAAGTTTAACGATCCCTTGACGATTGAAAGGTATATTAATGCCCGTTTTTGCTTCTATTTCAGGAATTAAGGTTTCATAACGTTGCAAACTATAGTCTCGATATTTCCAGGCTCTACCTTTTTTTTTGCCACTAATGACTCCCATCAATATTCCTAATGCAGCACCAGTAGAACCTGATGCGGGAGTTTTTTGTTCGATTACAGTAACATCCAACTGAGAAATCAAGCTTAATTCATAGGCGATGGTTGCACCTACTATCCCACAGCCAATAATTATAATTTTAGTCATCTATAATAATTTTTAGTCAATTGCAGTACACCCTAATTGTGATCGATGTTAGTTTTTAGGGGTTAAGTTTTAGGTTTTGGGGAAAATAGGGAAGTTCCCTGTTCCCTCTCACCTTTTACTTCTTACCTTTTACCTCTTACCTTTTCAACATGCCAGCCTATTTATCTAATACATTTATCATATTAAGTTCAGTTACTCTCTGCTCGATGTTAATGTTATTAAATTTTCCAGGGATGGCAATATTAGGAATTACCCCAAATTGGCTTTTAATATTGGTAATTGTTTGGAGTGTCAAACGACCAATTTGGCAAGCTGCGATCGCTGGTATTTCCTTGGGATTAATTTATGATGGCATCACTATCTCTACTCCTTCTCATATTTTAAGTTTGGTCATAGTAGGAGTTATTACTGCTAGTTTAAACAAGCAAAAGTATCTAGGTGAAGATTTAGTTTCAGTTGCGTTGATTGCTTTTTTTATGGCAATTATCGCTGAAACCATCGTCGCTTTGCAATATATCTGGGAACAAATACTTCCTGTAGATCAGATTTGGCAAGATTATCAGCGGGGCATGATTATTTCTGCTTTGATCAACAGTCTTTGGACTCCTGCTGTTTATTTTCCTTTTAATAAATATTGGAAAAATTAATAATTTAAAATATCTAAAACATATTCTCCTTGATTTACACATTGATTGGTAGAGATGTCGAAAATTATGCCGTCGGTTTCTGCATAAATATCGAATATTTTTGGCAGTTCCTGTTGTTTGTTAAAGCTTAACAATTGATAAACGCGATCGCCTGCTGCAACTTGCCCTCCTAATCCTAGGCGATTTTGAATCATTCCTCCTGTTGGTGCGTAATAACTTGTGAGGTTTTTTCGAGAAACTACATTAACAGGATGGGAATGATTTACTACTGAATTTTGCAAAACTTTTTTAGCTGCCAAATAGTTTTTAATACCAGCTACTCCTTTAGCTACCGATTTGGGATTTATGGTCATTCCTGACCCTAATTCCAACGTCCATGACTCGATATCAAATTTAATATCTTTACCTAGTTGAGACAATTTATTTTCCAATGCTAACCAAGGTTTCAGGAATGATTCATCGAAAGCATCGCCATCATATCTATCCATTAATAGTCCGTAATCTAATAAGAAATATTTGGCATTATCTTGTCTTTCCTGAAAACAAAAGAGAAATTCAATAGCTTGATTACTAGAACTATGAAGATCAATTACATAATCAGCATCTAAACATAGAGATTGTAATTGATAACGATATTCTTGTCGCCAGGGAACCCTACTCGGTTTTTGGATTTTTTCTAGTTGTTTTGACCAAGCATGTTTAATTTTTTGTAAATAATTTTGGCGAATTAAATCTGTCGGATTATTAATCTGCGATCGCGCAAATTCATCTAAATCTAGACATTCTTTTTCATAGTCCCAAAAAATACGATTCCAATTGATCCCATCATAACTATTAAATCTCCCTGTAGAGAAAAAATGTCCCCGTTGATTTGTTCCCAAAGGATTACAAACTGGAACTAACCAAATTTCTCCTGCGATAGAATTTTCTTCTAAGCTAGAAAAAAACTCAATCAATTCATAAATTACAGCATTACCAACAACTTCTGCTCCATGAAGGTTAGCTTGTATATATACTTTTTTTCCTAAATTTTTACCAATAAATTTGTAAACTTGAAGAGTAAAAATATCACCAGATGCTAGTTTGAGTAACTCGATATTAGAAATTTGAGGATTCATAAATTAAGTAATAAGTAAGCTTTTGATGATTACAATTAAATCGATTGAATCTGAATAATTAGCTTGTAGAGGCTAGGCGAAACCTTTTAGATTAATACTAATGATTTTTTTCTTGGCGATACAAACTTCTCCTTGGTTATTTTCAATAGCTCTTAGATCCTTTTGAGCGCATCTTTCATGAACTTAGAGGAAGCCAAGGGGCTGATTCCGTCGTCTTACGGCGGAACTCGTACGCCCCGTCCGTCTTATCTTGATAAGGAGCTGCCTTTTGCGGTGGACGTTCCACGGTGTTCACAAGCTGACAGGTTTCCTCATCAGTTACCACCTCCTCAGAAGGAGGACGCGATGTCGAGCGAGAGGGATGGCGGTGTTTCTCTGACTAGATATTTCTTGAGCCTGATAGCAATCCATATTATTACACTTTTCTCCTAGAACACCGATTCAGTATCAAGAGTAAATCATGAATTGAGAGGGAAACGGAAGTGTGGGGGGCAACGGAGGTGTGGGGAGAATCAAGATAAATTAAGCTTTTTGCCTTTTCTTTCTTCCCTCTTTTTCTTTTCTTCCCACACTCCCCCCTCTCACCTAACTAGTAATTTATAAATACTGAATCGACGCTCTAGCAGCCCGCCACAAAAATTATGGCAGCTAAGAATTTCGCCTAATACCCAACACATAACACCTTTTATCACTTGTCACGACGAGCGTGTTTTTGCTAAGTTAGCACCGAGGGACAAGAAGTATTTTGTTGGGTAGTATTAGTCAACGCCAGCAATTTAATTGTTCTCCCCCATTTCCGCCCTTGCGTCATGATCCCACTTGAAAGAATTAATAGGGTTCCCTAGATCAATAAAGCTCATTGATATTTTTACAACAGTATTGTTTAATGATATCGCAAAACTAATAATAAACGGTTTATTGTATGAATTATAGTAAGATTCGTAGACGTCTTTCTAATTTGTTTAAATTGAAGAGGATCAGGAGTAAAATCCCTGTAAAAAACATCACAAAATGCTTAGTATTGTTTCATCCTCGCTCAGGCAGTAGTTGGTTGATCAAACTTCTAGAAGAAAATAAAAATTTTAGGGTAGGATATGAAATTTTTGGTGGTTATAATTATCATTTTGAATCTCCTACTGACCTAGAACAAGAGCAGCTACTGAATAATTTTTATAATTCAAAATTAGACCGATCAGTTTTAGCTTGGAATGACAAGAAAGGTTCCTGGATTAGGAGTATTACAAATTGTCAGGTTTACGATGCAATTATTTGTAAGATATCCCCCTATCAAATTAATAACAAACAAGCCTTTATTGAGTTCATTCAACAACAGAATATTAAGGTTATTTGTTTGACAAGAAAGGATATTGTCAAACGTGCCATATCAGAATATAGATCAAATATTCTTTACAAAAGTATAGGGATTCATAATTTGACAGATGATCAAGAGAGTTCTGTATTAGGTTCTACTAAGTTAGAAAAAGCTGATTTTTTTTCTTTTCTTGACAGAAGTTTATTGGGAGTCAAAGACGTATGCTCTATGGCCAATTTATTAACTGAAAATAATGTTAATATTTTTCAGTTAAATTATGAAGATTTACTAAAAAATACTGACAGCACTTTGCAAGAATTAGAAGATTTTCTTGGTACAACAATAAAAATTCGGCAGACAGAGAAAATCGTAAAAATCACTGATGATAATCTTGAAAATGTTATTAGTAATTATGATGAATTCGAGAAATGGATAGATGAATACATGGACAAAATAGCTACCTAGACCCATTTATTTCTATTCCCTAAAAACTAATGCCTATCAGCTATCGGTAATTGATTTTGTGCCACTATTTATCCTTTGATCGATCTCTTCTAAAGTATTAAGTAATAATCTTTTGGCTTGTAATCTCCAACCCCATTGTTGAATTTTAAAAGCAGTAAAGCCGCCAGCAACAGTAGCCATAAAATCCCAGGGTTGAAACATCGCAATTCCAAGTAATAAGCCTAATCCAGCAATACCCCAAAAAGGTAGTGCCACAGTTTGACGTTGTTCTTCCACAATCTTACTAAATCCTCCAGAGGGAACTTCTTCGAGTAAGATTGCTTTAATCTCTTGTTGTTCTTGACGAGATACTGAGAGCCCGATTTTACGACGCAATTTTTCTATTTTTCGAGCATCGGTACTATATTCGGTTAATTCATCTTCTGCCATTAACAGCAAACGTTCTAATTGTGACATTCCGTATTTATTTTAGATATTGGTTTAAAACTTCAGCTTTTATCTCAAGACCAATCTTACTATTATTCTGACTCAGTCTTTCACTCTTAATTCCTTCTTCCCTGTTTTTGATCCTTTACGGTATTCTAGAAACTAATTACAAATCCAATACAAAAAATATGAGCTAAAAAAAACTGGCCAAGCCTTCTCTTGTAAGAGGATAAAAGTAAGATATTTCCTATTTAAAACTACCGAGTAAAGTAGTAGCTATTGATAACTGATAACTAATAACTGAAATGACCTATTCCTCCATCCCTGAAATCTCCGTCACCGAATTAGCTCAACTCATGGCCGAAAAAGAAACTCAACTACAATTGATAGATGTAAGGGAGCCAGGAGAAATCGCGATCGCAAGTATCCCAGAGTTTACCGTTTTATCTTTAAGTCAATTTGCCGAATGGGGCGAGACAATAAACACCCATTTTAACCCAGAGACAGAAACTATTGTCCTATGCCATTATGGAATGCGATCAGCTCAAATGTGTCAATGGTTAATTAATCAAGGGTTCAGTAATGTCAAAAATGTCTCTGGAGGAATTAACGCCTATTCTATGATGGTTGATTCGAGTATTCCTCAGTACTAATGTAGAGAAGTAGTCATTTTTACAATACTACAATAGAGATTATACTTAAATTCAAAAAAATAGAAGTTTTAATAAATCACAGCTAAATGTCTGTCCAGCCAAATTTAAACCAAAGACATCAAAATATACTCAAAGCAACTATAGAGCATTATATTGCGACAGCAGAGCCCGTAGGCTCTAAGGTAATTGCCCAAGAATATAATTTTAATGTTAGCTCCTCCACCATTCGCAATGTTATGGGGCGTTTAGAAGCAGCAGGCTTACTCTATCAACCTCATACTTCCGCTGGGAGAATTCCTTCTGATTTTGGGTATCGTCTCTATGTTGATCGCTTACTAATTCATAATGAAACTTTAGCTACAAAAGCAGAGCAGTATTTACAGCAAAAACTACCTAAAGACAAAGTTAGTAATTTTGAAGCTTTGATTCAGAGATCTACCAAAATACTTTCATCTTTGAGTGGTTATATAGCTCTAATAACCTTCCCCCAAAGTCCTAGTGATACCTTACGTCATATTCAGTTAGTCCCAGTATCCTCAGGGCAAATCATGCTCATTCTAGTTACTGACTCCTATCAAACAGAATCAATTCTTATGGAGTCATCTCCCTTTATAGCCGAACAAGAGCCATTAGATGATGATTTAATCGCAGGAGAATTGCAAATTCTTTCTAATTTTCTGAATCATAAGTTAAAAGGTAAATCCCTATCAGAGATTGCGACTCTTAATTGGCAGGATATCGACCAAGAATTTGAGCATTATGCCGACTTCCTGAAAATGCTTTCTCAAGAAATTCACTCCCATCTTAAACCTTCTGATGATACCCCCATAGTAGTGCATGGTATCGCCGAAGCTTTACGTCAACCAGAATTTTCCCAATTAAAACAAGTTCAAACCTTATTGTATTTATTGGAAGAAGAACAAAAGCAATTATGGTCAGTAATTTTTACGCTGCCAAATAATGATAATTCTGACAATAAACTTATCATTAAAATTGGTGCAGAAAATCCCTTAGAGCCGATGCGAACCTGTACTCTAATCTCAGCCAACTACTATATTGATGATACTCCAGTCGGCAGCGTCGGAGTTATTGGCCCAACAAGGATGCTTTATGACAATACGATAACACTAGTGGAAACTACTGCGGATTATCTTTCTGATGCTTTTAAATCTTAGATATAGTAATTGTTAGTTAAATGATATTTATCTTAAATCTCTTCTGATCTGTGACTAATGATTGAACCACTTGTTGACGTACTTCAGAATTATGAACCACCTGCACTTTCTCGGAAGCATCTCTAATGAGAGAAACTACTGTGCCATAAATTTAGTTACAGATTCACGCTTCGCGATCGCATTACCAATTCCTAAGAGAACAGGTTGGAAAATTCACAACTTAGGTGGACACCTGACTCAAAGAGCCCCGAGTTAAAACTTTTAATGTGATATCTAGTATCGCCATATAGAGCATGGTTTCCCACTTTAGTTGGTAAGTATTCATCATCTTTACTGAAACAAATATACTGCCCAAACCAAACGGACTTCAATGCGCGGAATTTAGTTCCGCGCCCAGTCCTCCCAAAAGTTCGCTCTATTCTCAAGGTTTCGTAAAGCCGGAATTGCTGCACCATCAAATCGATTGTGCTTTCTTGGTTTAGATAAGACTAATCGTTATCAACTGAAGCATGCTTTACTTAATAGTTACTTAATTCAACAACTTATAATCCTTCTCTTAATATACTTCTTGAGTAAGTCCTATATAATTCTAATAACTACCAAAAAATTCAAATCTAAGACGCTCTGAAGAAACACTAGCTGAACCCCCTGTAAAATCGATCTTTTTGATTTGAAGTGTTTCTTTCATTCATGACGGATGGCCAGCGCCGTTCGTGGGCTGCTTTCAAGTAACTTAGTCTAGAAAAAACTATGAGTAATGAGGATGAAAAACACAATATTGAGACATATCAAGGCAATAACAACGAGTCCCTAGATCGTGATTACATTCAAAATGAGCAAAACATTTACCAACGGCCAGATAAAACTTCTAAAGCAATAAGTTCACCTCAGAATATCCCCTTAAGCATTACCGATAATTTCATTGGCAGAGAAAAGCAATTAGAAACCATTCATCAGCAGCTAAAAAACCAGGAAAAGGGGAATATTGTTTATATTGAAGGTATAGGCGGTATTGGAAAAACTGAATTAGCTGTTCAATACTCCCTAAAACATTTAAATCTAAATAGCTACCCAGGTGGTATTTGCTGGTTAAGCTGTAGAAATCAGGATATCGGGTTGCAAATAATTAATTTTGCTCGCAATAAATTAGGCTTAGAAGCACCAGAAAAAAAAGAACTGATAGAGCAAGTAGCTTGGGTCTGGGAACTTTGGCCAGAGGGTAATAAACTAATAGTTTTTGATGATGTTACAAACTATGGTGATCTTGAAACCTACCTACCACCACAACCATCTCAATTTAAAATTTTAATCACCACTAGACTAAAACTAAATCGCTCTCATTCTCTCTATCTAGAAGGTTTATCAGAATCAGAAGCATTGAAACTACTTTCTGAACTAGTTGGCTCAGAAAAAGTAAATCGAGAATTAGCTAATGCCAAAAAACTTTGCCATAGTCTTGGTTATCTACCGATAGCACTACAATTAGTGGGAAGATATATCAAAGAACAAAAAATATCATTAGCTGAAGAATTAAGACGCTTAGAGAGTAAAGGACTAGGTGATCCTTTAATTGATGTGCCAGAAAATAATTCTAGCTGGACAACTAACATCAATATTGAGGTCAAAGCAGCTTTGGAGTTAAGTTGGGACAAATTAAGTAATTCCGCACAAGAATTAGCTTGTTTACTAAGCCTGTTCGCCCTAGATCCTATTCCTTGGTCACTAGTAGAAAACAGTGTCCCAGAAAAAGATCGAGAAAAATTGGAAACTACTAGAGTTGAACTAGAAAATTTACACCTATTACAAAGTAAGAATAACTATCAGTTACACCAACTTATTCAAGAATTCCTTAGAGAAAAACAAAACAAATTAGCAATAGCAGATCAACAAAAGCGCAATTTATGCTCTGCAATAGCAATAATAGCTCAGGATATTACTCTCTCAGAAATTAGTCATCTAATTCCCTTCATCCCTCATCTGACTGAAACTACTACTCTTTACCTAAATTGGCTAAACAATGTAGATTTAGCTTTACCTTTCATCGGTTTAGGTAAATTTTATGAAAGTCAAGGTGCTTACAGCAAAGCAATACTTTGGTTAGAGCAATGCCTATCAGTTCTAAAGAAGCGTTCAGGAAAAGAAAATCATGATATAGCAACTATTCTCAATAACCTAGCATTACTCTATAACAAGCAGGAAAGATACACGGACGCAGAACCCCTTTTAATAGATGCTTTAAGACTAAGAAAAAAAATACTAGGAACCGAACATCCTCTGGTAGCAACAAGTCTCAATAACCTAGCATTGCTCTACAATGACCAGGAGAGATACGCCGAAGCAGAACCACTTTTAATAGAAGCTTTAGGACTAAGGAAAAAAATACTAGGAACCGAACACACTCTTGTGGTGAAAAGTCTAGATAATCTAGCATTACTCTACAGTAATCAGGGAAGATACGCCGAAGCAGAACCCCTTTTAATAGATGCTTTAAGACTAAGGAAAAAACTCCTAGGAGCCGAACATCCTGATATAGCAATTAGTCTCAATAACCTAGCAGCACTCTACAGTAATCAGGGAAGATATGTGAAAGCAGAACCCCTTTTAATAGAAGCTTTAAGACTAAGGAAAAAACTCCTAGGAGCCGAACATCCTGATATAGCAATTAGTCTCAATAACTTGGCAGCACTCTACAGCAATCAAGGAAGATACGCCGAAGCAGAACCCCTTTTAATAAAAGCTTTAGAACTCAGAAAAAAAATACTCGGAGCCGAACATTCTCTGGTAGTAAATAGTCTAAATAATCTAGCAGGAATCTACCATAATCAGGGAAGAAATGCGGAAGCAGAACCCCTGTTATTAGAAGCCTTAAATCTAAGAAAAAAAATACTCGGAGCCGAACATTCTCTGGTAGTAAATAGTCTAAATAATATCACATTGCTCTACGATAACCAGGGAAGATATGCAGAAGCAGAACCCCTGTTATTAGAAGCTTTAAATATAAGAAAAAAACTCCTAGGAGCAGACCATCTTCTGGTAGCAATAAGTCTCAATAACCTAGCATTACTCTATGATAACCAGGGAAGATATGCAGAAGCAGAACCCCTGTTATTAGAAGCTTTAGGACTAAGAAAAAAAATACTGGGAGCGGCTCATCCTCTTGTAGTAACAAGTCTAAATAACCTAGCAGCTCTCTATAATAACCAGGGAAGATACCCGGAAGCAGAAACTATTTATCTAGAAACTTTAGGACTAAGAAAAAAACTCTTAGGAGCCGAACATTACCTGGTAGCGAACAGTCTAGATAACCTAGCATTTATATACTATAAACAGAGAAGATACTCAGAAGCAGAAACTATTTATCTAGAAGCTTTAAGGCTAAGAAAAAAAACCTTAGGAGCCGAACATCTCGATATCGCAACTAGTCTCAATAACCTAGCAGCACTCTACAATGATCAGAAAAGATACGCAAAAGCAGAACCTCTTTTAATAGAAGCTTTAAGAATCAGGAAAAAACTACTAGGAGTCGAGCATCACCTTGTATTAACAAGTCTGGATAACCTTGTATTTATATATAATAAACAGAAAAGATACGAGAAAGCAGAACCTCTTTTAATAGAAGCTTTAAAACTAAGAAAAAAACTCCTAGGAGCCGAACATCCCGATATAGCAACTAGTCTAGATAATCTGGTATTCCTATACTATAAACAGGAAAGATACGCAGAAGTAGAACCCCTGTTAATAGAAGCTTTAGAATTAAGGAAAAAACTTCTAGGAGCCTAATATCCTAATTAAATTAATATTGAAAAGAACCATAGAGTTTTGAATGTGCATGCGGGTTAGGTAAAATACGTCAGAAGTACTCTACAGAATGAGTATATTAATGTTCTATTACAGTATTCAAGGTTTAATCAGGGTTGGTTTTTCCTTTTTCGTTCTTGCTGGTGCCACAACTTTCTCTCACTACGGAGAAGCTCATGCACAATCTCAAACTGGGGAATTGATAGGTAAGAATTCAGAAGTTAGTGAGCAACTTGGAATTGTAGAGTTACCCCGAAAACAAACAGATGGCAATTCCAGCTTATACGAGCAGAATTACCTTCCCCTGCCCCAAAAATTTAGTACTTCAGCTGCTGACTTGTTGTTAGATGAATTTAAAAGTCCTGCACTTTCCTTGACAGCTGAAGTCCCCAACCAAACTGGCTCTCCTCAGCTTCAGTCAAGTCTCACGGTTCGCTCATTTAGAAAATCATTAGGGAAATAAAGACGGTAGAATCAAGTGAAGATAAGGATTTGAGCAATTAAGGTCAGTCAGGAACTAGCTGAGGAACTATGTAAATAG
>JASJDR010000209.1 GCA_030065615.1 Xenococcus sp. MO_188.B8
AAAATTCAAAGTTCAAAATTGACGAGCGCGGGAAGGGGGCTTCAAAACAAACACAATTCACGCTAAGAAGCCAACAAGATAATCTATAAAGCCCCCTTCTCCCCCTGCTGCGGAAACCGCAGCAAAGGAACGCGCTCCGCTTACCCAATCGAGGTGTTGAATTGATAATTGATAATTTTGAATTGTCGCGAAGCGACTTGACACTGGATGGGTATTTAGAGTTTTTGCTAATTTATCAATTTTTTCATCATCTGAAATCTACTGTAATAGGCTTTTGGGCAAAAAACAATCAGTAGATAGGGACAAATAAACTTAAAATAAAAATCGATATTTTTCCCTCTTGGTGCGGTTTAATCCAGAACACGGAGCTGGACAAGTCCAGAAAGGGAACCTATTGCCCATGCTTATTCGAGGGTTAACCTTGGGCGATTTTTTTTATCACCAGGTTCGTTTATACCCAAATGCGATGGGTGTCAGCATAGCATTGTTTGATAGCCCAGAATTCTCTATCTTCTATCTTCTAGCCTAACTATTCCATTTTTGATTTAAGCGACAAACTTTATGAAACCCTTTGCCAAAAATTATGGTGTCAAACATAGCTTGTTAATCGCGATCGCGACTTTAGGAGTTGTACTTACTACTAGTTCTTTATTCTCTGGTACCCCAAATCTCCGATCTCAGGGACTGCCACCAATCGAGATCACTATTACCGAAATCCCTGGAATTGTAACTGACATCGAAGGATTCGAAGGGATAGTTCAAGTATTAGCGATTAGTCCTGATGGGAAAATTCTTTTGGTAGGGGCAGGGGGAGGAACGATCAACGCCATCGACCTCGAACAACAGATAATTATTTATGCCATATCTGCTAATGTCAACGATTACTCTAGCATCGCCTTTAGTCCAGATAGCGCGATATTTGCGATCGCAGAAGATTTCCAAATCAGTCTTTTCAGCACAGCTACAGGAGATTGGCTAAAAACCCTAGAAGGACATTCAAAACGAGTCAATGATGTTGCTATTAGCCCCGATGGCCAAAAACTCGTTAGTGTTAGTATCGCCGGACGTGATATTCGGATTTGGGATCTCGAAACAGGTACATTGCTCGGAAAATTGACCAAAGATGTTGGCCCGACTAACTGCGTTGCATTTACTCCTGATAGTCAATTATTCATTACAGGATCAATTGCTCAGGATCGAACCATTAAATTCTGGGATGCTAACAGCTTTGAATTAGTGCAAACTTCTCCTCAACAACCAGGTTATATCAACGATTTAGCCGTAAGTGATAGTGGACAATTGGTTGCTGCTGTTCGGAACTATATTAAAGTCTGGAATTTACCTAATATATCGGCAATCCAACAGATCAAAGGCCCCAATTTAGAAATTAATGCGATCGCTGTTACTCCCGACGGTAACTATGTGGCAACAGCCAATAAAGAAGGAACCGTAATGGTCTTTGACACCATAACGGGGGAAAAAACCTTGACGGCTGAAGGTCATACTGGATGGGTACGTACCGTTGCTTTTAGTCCTGATGGCAAACAACTCTTCAGTGGAGCTGAAGACAAAATGGTTAAAATTTGGCCTTTCAGATGAAGATAAGGGAGCAGAGCAGGTTAAGGGAGTAGAATTGTTGAGTTGCCCTCGGCAAAAACTTTGAGCTACCCCCTGTAAACCTTAATTTTTTCCTTCTAAAAATCCCAAGTTTTGCCATAATACTTTAATCGGTGCTATTTTCCAAAAATCGCGATGAGCTGTGATCAAATCATCTTGATTTATTGTTAACTCACTCCAACCAGGTATTATTAAACGAGGTTTCCAAGGCAAAGGTGAAGTCATCTTTAATGTCCATTCTGTTTTAATAATATTTTTTTCTCGGGAAATATTATGAAGTTCTAAATCAATATTGTGAAAAAAACGACCCAGAAAACTAATCATTTTTTGATAACGTGCTATGCCTTGAAATTTATTTAAAGGATCTTCAAAATAAACATCTTCAGCATAGATACTATAGGTTTGATCTTGAGGAAAGTTTTGATAATCTTGTTTGATAACTTCAACTAAGTCTATTTTCAACGATTGATTGGACATTTTAAATGATGCATTATGATGTAAAAGTATTTTATCTTATCTTTCTTCAAAGCTTTTCCATTTAATTTATCTCCGTATTGGATTGTATTCCCCTATTTCCTGAGCAACTATAAAAACCATAGTTCCCAAGTTAAACGCGGTTTATTTGGGTATCTAGCTAACCCCGCTTTTCTTACCTCCAAGGCGATCGCTATAAATAGAAATCCTATCAGATCTAGGTTTGACCCTGATGTTTACTCAGATCACTAAAACGAACAATCTGCTCTGGATTCTTCTTTCTTTGGGGCAACTTTATCAGAGAATAGGATTAATTGTTTTGTTCTCTTTCACGGCGAATTTGCTTGGTAGCAGCAACATGCTCAGCTAAAGTGCGGCTAAATACATGAGTTCCATCATAACGAG
This sequence comes from Xenococcus sp. MO_188.B8, assembly GCA_030065615.1. Lineage (GTDB taxonomy): Bacteria > Cyanobacteriota > Cyanobacteriia > Cyanobacteriales > Xenococcaceae > Xenococcus. The sequence goes on from JASJDR010000209.1 coordinate 2,497, forward strand.
CTACAAAAAAGAGATATTCGGTACTCTCAGGATTAAGAGTGGCTTGAAGACTAGCAATTCCAGGGGACGAGATCGCGGTAGGAGGTAAACCAGCATTAAGATAGGTATTATAGGGGTTAGGTGTCTCTACTTGAGCAAAAGTTAAAGGGCGATCGGCAGTTTGTCTAATACCTAAACCATATTCGACGGTGGGATCAGATTCTAAACGCATTCCTTGTTGAAGTCTGGCGGTAAAAACTCCGGCAATCAGAGATCTTTCTTCCTGAACTACAGACTCCTTTTCCACAATACTCGCCAGAGTTACCCATTCGATAAGAGAGTAATCGGTGTTTGCTTGTTTATATACGGGAAGTGCAATAGTTTCAAAACTATCTAACATTGCCTCAATAATGCTTTGAGGGTCATGAATGCGATCGCTTGCAATACTATAGGTATCAGGATATAAAAATCCCTCTAGATGAGGTAAATCTTTTGGCAACCAAGAATACTTGTCATCGGGAATTTCTTGGGTTGCTGCGATAAAATCAGCTTCACTAAAATAACCCAGAGATTCAAAATATGCTCCCATTTGCTTAATCGACCAACCTTCAGGAACCGTAAAGTTAGTTTGCATAATTTCACCCCGCCAGATTTTTCCAGCAATCTTGGTTAAAGTATCTTGGGGAGATAAGGAATAGGTTCCTGCTTTAAAACCTCCTGTGGAGTCTCGTTGCTGTTGTAATTTAGTCCAAATTTTCCAAGCTTCTAAGGATTTGATTAAGCCAGCTTCAATTAGTTTATTGCCGATTTGGTTACCTGACATTCCCGATTCAACGGTAAAGACAACTTCATCAGCATCAGCAGCTAATTCTGTTGTTACTGCTACTGGCGCGATCTCATTTTGCCACCACAACCATGCCATTCCTGTGCTGATCACAACAGTGAAAGTTAAAATTCCTAATATTGAAGGTAATTTAGATTTTTTTCGAGATTTCCTTCGAGATTTTTTTCTAGTATTTTTCATAAATCGCTTTAGCGCTCATCAAATTCTTCAAATAATAACTCTTCTAAAATCGGTTGAAAATTTTCTTCATCAGGAGAAACCAATTCCAACTCCTGATTCCGATTATAACGAGCGAAAAATAATAAAGGAGTCAAGGGGGTGTAGATCGAATATTTCTTTTGGCAATAATAAAAGCTAGCTAATAACTGTAGCTCTTCTGCTTCTAAATCGCTATCTTCTTCATCCAAATTTAAGGTTAATAGTTGTTCTTCTTCAATCGGAGGTAGTTCTCCTATAGCAGTGAGACTATAACCTGTATGCTTGAGAGAAAGATTTTGTTCAGCGAGTACTGCTTTGGCATTAGCAAAGATTTCCTCAATTTCTTGATCATCTTCTAACATTACTGCTTCTACTTCTTCAGCATCGCTATCATCATCCCAACTAATAATAACAATGGGAATATCTACTGGCATTAGTAACAAATAAGTAATACCATCAGTCTCTAAAGAATGTTCAATGTAACAATTGAGAGATCGACCTTTCTCGTCAAAAATTTCGACTGTCTCTTCGCTACTTGGTTCTTTATCTCGGCTAAAATGGGATGACATAAACAGTTATTAGTTATGAATTATCTGCCCCTGGCGGGGTAGTTAAAAACGGGGTGACCTCGGCGAGGTTGTCTTGGAGGACATTTCCAAGTCAGTCCTTGAGGCGGGTTTCCCAACTTGAAGGAACTGGCGTTTGCGCTTGTTGGCTTGCGAGCACCGTGAAACCTCAAAGGGGTTCCGCACCGAAGCAGGCTTTCTCCGCTTCCTCGCTTAGGGAACGAGCCCCAAGAGAGTCAAAAGTAAATGAATTTTCCCGAATAAGAAGTCAGAAACTTTGAAATTATTATCTGCTCTAGTTTGTGAGCATTGTAATTAAATTTCAGCTTCTAAAGCTTTATCAGTTAACAGTTAACAGTTAACAGTTAACAGTGAGGTAAGTTAAGCAAGTGTTCCTACCAAGTTATAAATTACCAGCTAACAGCACCTTTTTTTCGTTATGTCGTTTTTTATCTACGTAATTTATCAAACTTTTCCTGCTTCCTGGGCTAATCACAAAGAGAGCAAAAACCTTAACCCAAGGTTAAAGCATCTGCAATTATATTAATCTAACCATTGTTTTTAGATTGTGGGAAACAAGAATACTTTTCTCTCGTGCTGCTATTTCTAACACAGTGTTTTCAGGTAGTCCTTCAGCGGAGGAGGACGGTTTGGAACATTTGGATTAGCTGCTCAAGTAGATGTTTTATTTGGTTTTGCCCTCCCGACTATAGCAGTGTCAAGTAAAAGCGAACCAGGATTATATAATTTAATTTCTGTTGTATTTTATACTAATACTGCTATCAAATTACTTATTCTTTAACAATTCAATAAATTCGTCCACGTCCAACTCTGCCTGTCGAATAATAGCTCTTAGAGTTCCTTTATCAAGGTTTTTATGGTTTGGAACTACCACTTCTGCGAAAGGTTCGTCTCTACAGAGAATAATATGGCTACCTTTTTAACGCTTTATGTAAAATCCAGCTTTTCCTAATGTTTTGATACACTCTTTCCCTGAAATTTGAGGTAATTTACTCATATAGCAAGCGTAACTGTTTCGACTTGATCTTCGGGAATGGCACGACCTTCTTCTTGGAGAACCTCAAGATACAATTCTATTGCCTCTTTAATATTGGAGATAGCCTCTTCTTTTGTTTTTCCTTGACTAATACAAGGAGGTAAACTGGGACATTGAGCAACCCAATAACCATCTTCTCCAGGATAAATAATTACTTGTCTCATGTGTGATTTGCCGATGTAAATTAATTTGTTCTTATTTTATCATTGAAGGGCGATCGCGTTTGGGGATGGGGTTGGGCGATCGGGTTTTTGATTAAATGTCGAAGCCTTATTCTCGTGCGATCGCCTCACTCTAATTTCCTTAAATCAACTTAATCTACAATTATAAATATAAATGATATGCAAAGATTATGACTCCAACCACCACTGAATATAAATATATTCTACTTGACGAGCACCAAATTCCATTCATCAAAGGAACATCCATGAAAGTTGTAGAATTAGTTACTTCTGTGCATGCTTATGGTTGGAGTCCAGAAGAATTACATTTTCAGTATCCTCATTTGAGTATGAGCCAAATTTATTCAGCTTTAGCTTATTATTGGGAACATAAACAAGAAATTGAGGCAGATATGAAGCGACGCTTCGATAAGTCTGAAAAATTGCGATTAGAAGCTGGAGAATCGACCTTAGCAAAAAGACTGCGTCAAGAAGGACTCATTCAATGAGTATTGCTTTTTACATGGATGAGAACGTCCACCGAGGGATTAGCAATGGCTTGAGAATTCGGGGTGTAGATGTCGTGACAGTACAAGAAGATGGATATGCTGGCTGCGGAGATCCCATTATATTTGACAGGGCGACAGAACTTGAGCGTGTTTTATTTTCTCAAGATGATGATTTTTTAGCAGAAGCAAACCGTCGTCAACAAGAAAGAATCAAATTTTTTGGGGTTGTCTATGCTCATAAACTAAGCGTTTCCGTGGGTGATTGTGTTCGTGATTTAGAAATTATTGCTAAAGCTGCCTATCCTGAAGAATTAGCAAATCGTGTTCAATACTTGCCTTTTTAGGGCGATCGCCTAATCGATGATGGGATTGTTGTTGGGGGTTATGCGATCTCGAAGAGATCCGCTTCGCGGTGCGGATTTGTGGAGAGAAAAGGGCGCTCGGTTTTTGAGATAGGAGAATTTTGAAATTGCGATCGCAGATATGATCTATTGGCGATCGCAACTGTTAGAACCAGAACCTGCTTATTAAGTGCAACAAACTGAAGTGGATGCATCAGGTTGAGTCCGACCAAAAGTGGCAGAATCATCTAAAACCGTATAAATCTCCCAAGGAGCGTTATCGGGGTCAGTGACCCAAACCTTGTCTTGTACTGCATAACAGCAGTCAACTTGATTTTCGGTTGTGGTTTCTAGCCCTTTACCTTGTAAGCGATGTTCTGCTGCTGTAACTTCAGATGTTGGTAAGTTTTGAGTAGAATTTCCTGAAGCAAGTCATCTACATCTGCTGGATTTTTGACCGAAAAACCTCAGAGCGCAAGCCCCTGGCTTAAGACATGGGGTAAGCCCAGAACACGAAGCTGGGTAAACGAGGGGAATTCTATTCCCTACCTATTTCATGTTATGATGACGCTAGGATTTACAGCGTCACAATGTTTGTTTTAGAGTTTAAAGTCCGCACTCCAAAGCCCCAGCAATGTCTAGCTATAGACGAAGCGATTAGAACGGCTCAATTTGTCCGTAATAAATGTCTTCGTTACTGGATGGATAATCGGGGTGTAGGAAAATACGATATCTACAAATACAATACTCAACTCAGAAAAAAGTATCAGTTTGTAAGAGACTTAAACTCTCATGCGACACAATGCGCTGTAGAAAGAACATGGTCGAGTATTAGTCGCTTTTTTGATAATTGCAAAAAGCGTCGAGACCCCGCGTCGCCGACAGGCGCAAGGGAATGCTCGACAAGACAGAATATTCCAGGCAAGAAAGGTTATCCCAAATTCAAGAAACACTCTCGCTCAGTTGAGTATAAAGTCTCTGGATGGAAATTATCTCAAGACAGAAAAAGAATAACCTTTACTGATAAAAAAGGTATAGGGGCACTCAAATTAATTGTTAGTAGAGATTTAAACTACTTTCAATTAGAGCAATTTAAAAGATGCAGAATTATCAAGCGGGCTGATGGCTACTATGTTCAATTTGTTTTAAAACTCGACCCTAGAAATACAGTCAAGCCTTTTTCTGTTACTCAAAAATGCTTGGGAATTGATGTCGGCTTAAAAGAGTTTTATGCCGACTCAAATGGTCATTTAGAACCCATTCCTCAGTTTTACCGAAAAGCGGAAAAGCAACTGAATCGAGCTAACAGGAAAAAGTCAAAGAAGTATCGAAAACGAGTCACTCGCGCGTTCCCAAACGGAGGGAACCTTCGTGGGGTCGCTCGTCAATCTTCTAATTATCACAAGGCTAGAATTCAATATGCACGAAAACATTTAAGAGTAAGTAGGCAACGTCAAGAGTATTGCAAGCGAGTAGCATACTGCGTAATCCAGTCTAACGATTTGGTCGCTTATGAAGACTTAAATGTCAAAGGCATGGTTAGAAATCGAAAATTAGCTAAGTCGATAACTGATGCAGGATGGTCAACTTTTAGGCAATGGTTAGAATATTTTGGTTATAAATATGGAAAAGCAACGGTAGCAGTACCAGCTCACCATACCAGCCAAATATGTTCTAATTGTGGTGCTGTAGTCAAAAAGTCTTTGTCTACCAGAACTCATGTTTGCGAGTGTGGATATAGCGAAGATAGAGACATAAACGCAGCTATTAATATCTTGCAAAGAGGATTAAATACTGTGGGGCACACAGGAATCTACGCTTGGGGAGAGACTCCCTCTTGGGCGGTTGGTGAAAACCTGCTGTCTAACGGAGACTCGGTGAACCAAGAATCCCCGTCCCTTTAGGGCTGGGGAGTGTCAAGCTACTCAGCAAGCAAAATTAAAAAGTGATTTAGGTTTTAGATTCGGTACACCTAATGCCTAACACCCTCAGAGAGAAAATCAGATCATTAATGCAAAAGTACTGATCTTGATTCAGTAACGCCCTTGTTCTAAGACAATTTGCTTTTTACAATAGTTTGAATTTTTTTACCATCCGCTTTCCCTTTCAATTGTTTCATGGCTGCTCCCATAACTTTGCCTAAATCCTTAGCAGAAGTAGCCCCGACAGAAGAAATAATGTTATCTAGAATTGATTCTAACTCCTCATCATCTAATTGCTTAGGAAGATAGGTTTCAATAATCGCTAACTCTTGGCTTTCTTTGGCTGCTAAATCGTCTCTGCCTGCATTTTTATATTGTTCAATAGAATCGCGACGTTGCTTAGCTTGTTGTACCAAAAGTTCGATTTCCTGTTCTTCCGTCAGACTATCTTGTCCTTTAGGACGCAAAGCAACCTCTTTTTCCAGAATAGCTTTTTTAATACCACGTACTGTTTCCAGGCGAACTTTATCTTTCGCCTTCATTGCGGATTTAATCTCTTCACCAATACGTTCTTTAAGGCTCATAATCTTCTTAATTAAGTTTGATCCTATTGTATGACTAAAAATAACTGAGAAGATATTTGAGTCAATCAGGTTAGCTGGAACGTCTGAGCAGCGTGAGCTCCCTTAAAATATTAAATAGGCTGAATAGGTTGTTACCTATGGGATCAAATAGACAATAAATTACCCTATAATTCTAAGGTCAAAGAAAAAGCTCGGAACTTGTGCGACAGCATTAGCAATCAAAAGTAATCACCATAGTGATATTGAAATTATTTTTTAGTCTTAGGGATTGGGGATAGGAAAATACAAGTGTCACCTTCTTTCTTAATACAGTTTATTTTAATGAACTTTGTAAAAATAAGCTTATGAAGCGGAATTTTGGTCAGCGGTACTCCGCCGTAAAACGACGGAGCCTGCGCTGACCGCATTCCGCGGTCAAGTAAACAGACAGAGAGCGCATTTTCCCTTGATATTAAAAGTAATTTCTGTTTTCTTTATGATTCTGTTGACAGTTCCAAGTTTGAGTCAATTATTAAATGGAGACGTTCAATTGATAGATAATTATTCTCCAACACAACCAAGTGCAATTGATAAAAAAGTTGAAAATTTGCTTTCGAAAATGACTTTGTCAGAAAAAGTCGGGCAAATGACACAAATAACCCTGGAAACAGTTTCTAAAAAAAAGAAAATTAACCAAAAATATAAAGTAGATCCTCAAAAATTACGGGAAGCGATTACGAAATATCATGTAGGCTCAATCTTTAACGTTGATAATAGTGCCTTAACTTTAGATGAATGGCATCAATTAATTACTCAAATTCAAGATCTTGCTACTCAAAAATCTCGGCTCGGAATCCCGATTCTTTATGGAATTGATGCCATTCATGGAGTAAATTACACTCTTGAGGCTACCTTATTTCCCCAGAATATTGCTATGGCAGCTACTCGCAATTTGGAACTAGTGAAAAAATCTGCTGAAATTACGGCTTATGAAATGCGTGCTTCGGGAATTCCTTGGAATTTTAACCCAGTCTTAGGTGTGGGACGTAATCCTTTATGGCCAAGACTTTATGAAACTTTTGGCGAAGATACCTATTTAGTTTCAACTATGGGAGAAGCCTATATCCAAGGTTTGTCGGGAGAAAATAATCCAATTGTACCTACAGATAAAGTTGCCGGTTGTGCTAAACATTATTTGGGATATAGTTTTCCTTTATCAGGAAAAGACCGCACACCTGCCTGGATACCGGAAAGAATGCTGCGAGATTATTTTTTACCTCCCTTTGCAAAAGCAATTGAGACTGGTATTCATACAGTTATGGTCAATTCCTCTGAAATTAATGGGATTCCGGTGCATAGCGATCGCTATTTATTGACTGATGTTCTGCGTCAGGAACTAGGATTTAAGGGATTTGTGGTTAGTGACTGGGAGGATGTGAAACATCTTTATAAACGCGATCGCGTTGCCTCTTCACCGCAAGAAGCTGTGTTGATGGCAGTGATGGCAGGAATCGATATGAGTATGGTTCCCGATGATTTCAGTTTCTATGAGTATTTGCTGGAATTAGTTAAGGAAGGAAAAATTCCTGAGTCACGGATTGATGAATCAGTAAGACGAATTTTGCGAGTAAAATTTGCTCTGAATCTATTTGAAAATCCCTATCCCGATCCAGAAATGAAGAGTCAGGTAGGAACTCCCGAATCTGCTCAAGTTAGTTTGCAAGCAGCTAGAGAAGCCTTGACTTTACTCAAAAATGATCATGGCTTACTGCCACTCAATAAAAATCAAAAAATCTTAGTAACTGGCACCAATGCTAATTTACGTTCTGTTTTGAATGGTGGTTGGTCTTATACTTGGCAAGGCGATGAAGAGTCTTTGTATCCCAAAACTCAAGCAACAATCTTATCAGCATTACAAGCTAAATTAGGTACAGCTAATGTTACCTATATTGAAGGAACAACCTTAGACCAAGCAGTCGCCGCGGCGCAAAATGTCGATGTGGCAATTATTGTTTTGGGAGAACCACCCTATGCCGAAACTTCAGGAAACATCCATGACTTAACATTACCAACTGCACAATTACAATTAGCTGCTACCATTGCCAAAACTGGAACTCCCATTGTCTTAGTCTTAGTAGAAGGACGACCTCGTATTATTACACCCATAGTAGATGATGCTCAGGCAATTTTAATGGCTTATTTACCAGGCGCCTTAGGAGGAAACGCGATCGCAGATGTCCTATTAGGTGATTATAATCCCTCTGGTAAGCTACCGATTACCTATCCTAGTCATCCCAATGATTTAGTGCCCTACGACCATAAACCGATAGAGGAAGATAATCCTAATAAGCTAGATCCTCTATTTCCCTTTGGTTTCGGATTAAGTTATACCAGTTTTAACTACAGCAATTTACAAAGTGATCGCAATCAAATTAGTCCAGGCGAATCTCTGACCATCAAAGTTACTGTGAGAAACACTGGCAAAAGAATGGGGAAAGAAGTTGTAGAACTTTATCTCAGTGACTTGTACCGTACGGTATCTCCTCCAGTCAAGCAGCTGAAAAGATTTCAGGGAGTCACCTTGCAGCCTGGAGAAAGCAAAACTGTTGAGTTTACGCTAAACCAAGATGATTTTGCCTTTCATGATCGTGATAATCAGTTTACTGTTGAACCTGGAGAATTTAAAGTGTCCATAGGAGATTTGGAGAATATCATCATCTTTTTATGAATGACAATTTCTTACACAAAAAGATGCCGAATCAGCTTTGCTCGCAGCACAGATTAAGCATGATTTGACGAAAAAAATGAGTCTATTGGCGATCGCCCTATAGGGAATTCAGGATCTTCTTAGTTCAAGCGATCGCGCTTGGGCTTTTCTCAGTCTTTCTCTCAGCTCTTAAATTTTCATTATTTGGTTATTTTTTGGGTTGTTGGTGCGTTACTACAATATTTATGGCGTAATCAGTGAGACTGAGGGAAAGTAAGTTCGGTAACGATTGACATCACGAGTTAATAGGGGGATTTCAGCAACGCCAGCGTGTGCCCCAATTTGACACTCATGCGCTAAACGCTTGGCGTTATAACGCACGATTCTTGCTTCACAACCTCTTAACTAGACACAACCGAAGTTATGTCCCCGTCAGACCGATTCCACAAGCATTTTAATTTAAAGTCCACGATATGCCCTACCGTAGACACGAGTACAAATACTCTCATCTCGCAACTGGAATACTTTTACGCAGTAATAGACTTTTTCTCACTGCAACCCATGTATTCGTTTTTCGAGGTACATAATCACTCTAGTTAAGCGGGCGCGCCAACATGATTGGTATTTTCTCCGTCGTCCTTATTTCACGGCTGATTCAAACCTTCTAAAAAATTATCTCATTGATGGGGTTAATCACCAAATCTCCCTGATTGGCATAGTCAGTTAGCATTTGTGATGACCACTTAAACCATTGAGGATCTTCGGTCAAAACATCAAGGATGACGTTGCTATCTACTAAAATCTCGGTCATCGGTCTTCACGGGTCAGTTGCATAATCTCGTTAGTTGTGAGACGGTTAGTTGCTTTGCCACGGATAGCAGCAATCAATTTTGTTCCTCGGCTGGAGCCTTGAGGCTTGCGAATTTGTAAGGTATCTCCTACTACTTCAAGTTGAACTTCTGTTCCTGGTTGAAGCCCAAGCTTGTTTTGAATGTCTGGAGGAATGGTAATTTTTCCGTTAGTATCAATTTTCATAATTTGTTCGGACTTTATTAGTTAGGATGATGCGTGTTTTTGCCTTGCTTAAGTTAGAAAGGAATAATTCAAGTATAAGATCGCGTCAAAATATCCTTCGGTAATTCTAATTCTTCAGCCAAGATTTTCAAGCATCGAGTGGGATTTTATTCAGCAATTTAGAGGTTAATTATCGATTGTAATTTTTTGACTTTAAGAGCGATCGCACTTGAGCTTTAGATACAGTGATAAACTAGGACTATAACAGTCGAACTCGCGTTAGTGGGGTCAGGTAATGTCAGCCGAAGCAATTAAAGAGACAACATTTCAAGGTAAAGTTATTGTTGACCCTTATACCCCAGTCCCGCCGACCGATTTAATCTTTGACGATGGTGAACCCTTGGAGAGCAACCGTCACCGTATTGCCATGAATGCCCTAATTCGCTCAATGCTAGTTGCTTTACCTGAGCGCAACGACTACTTTGTCGGGGGCAATATGTTTATTTACTATAGCAGCACCCAAGCTCGGAATCGAGACTTTAGAGGACCGGATTTTTTTGTAGTTTTGAACGTAGATGGTAGTAAAGACCGCCAAGGCTGGGTCGTCTGGGAGGAAGATGGTCGCTATCCCGATGTAATTATAGAACTGATGTCTCCTTCCACTGCTGAGGTGGATACTGGAATCAAAAAGGAGATTTACGAACAAATATTTCGTACTCCTGATTACTATGTATTCGATCCCTTTGATTCCAATTCTTTACAAGGATGGCACTTAGATTTGAGTCAGGGCTATCAAGAGCTGACACCGAATGAACGAGGTTGGCTTTGGTGTCAGCGTTTAGGCTTATGGTTGGGAACTTGGGAAGGAGCGATTGAAGGAAAACCAGCAACTTGGTTACGTTTTTATGACCAGCAGAATAATCTGGTTCTCTTGCCAGAAGAAGCCGCACAACAACGAGCTGAGGTAGCAGAACATAGATTAGAAACAGTTCAACAACAAGTTGCCTGTCGTCAGTTATTGCGCTTACTTACTGCTCGCTTTGGGGAAGTTCCCCAAGAAGTGATAATTCGCTTACAAGCTTTGGATGTAGAGCAGTTGGAAGACTTGGCAGAAACAATACTTACAGTAGATTCTTTAGCACAATTTGTTAGTTTTTTGTCTAGGCAAAATCCATAATGCGATCGCCCTAGAGGGAATTCAGGACCTTCTTGGTTAAAGCGATCGCGACAGCGACTACCGAAGGTCTCGCGCAATGTCCAGCTTTGCTTGTATTGAATTCTGCACTTGCCTACTACCTTCAAGCAACCTCTAGCTTTTTTAGCTTTTTGATTTCCTGATATCGATCGCTCTGCTTGAT
>JASJDR010000039.1 GCA_030065615.1 Xenococcus sp. MO_188.B8
TTTAAACTCTAAATTCAGTTATTTTTAGACAAATTTGTTTTTATTTTACTCTCTTTCCTATTCTCCTCCTTCTATTAAGCTCTGACAACTTTTTTCTTGAACTTGAAACAGCCTTGCCATTCCTGCCCTAGCTTGAGGTCGACCTGCTTTAAATGAGGCTTGTCCTCGCATAGGGACACCGCTTGTCTTATCTCAACTGATTATTTCCAAGTTAACAGACCAGTAGAGCGCACTGAAGAAGATTATTAACCGTTTACTATTAAATTTTAACTGATATTTCTTAGCTGAGCTGCAAAAAATTTTCATGTCCAACATATTAAAAAATAAGTTCTTGAATAATCAACCATTAGCCGTAACCATCATGCAACTAACTTATCGTGGCATTAGTTATAATCGAAGTCACCAAGCGCAACAAACTCCAAAAGTTGACTGTATACAAAAATACCGTCTGTCTGAAGATTCCGATTCCAATATCATAGCTTGGGTAAGACAGCTGCAATATTATACCTATCGTGGTGTTAGTTATACAAAGCGCCCTCTTATGAACGCTACAACTCAAATTCTCAAATAGTACTTGGTCAAAAATAATCTCTCTAATACCCAATTCTAAAACTCTATTTCACAAACTGGAGAAGGTTTAGATAGTTTACACTAGAGAAGTATCCGAGAAATCTAGTTTATAGCTAACCGATGGCGCGCAGAAACCGATATAACGATGATCGTCGAAACTATTCTAATTCTTCTATGCCCCGAAATAGTAAACCTGCAGAGGGTAAAAGTCCGATAGACATAGCAAAAGCAGCTATTTTAGCGAGTGTGTTTGTGATCGGCATCGTAGTAGGCATTTCTCTTGATTTCAGTACCAACTCCAATCTAGATCGGATTGATTCTAGTCTTGAAATCGATCAAAGTGCACCTAATCCCGAACTTTGTCAGAGTTTTGGTGCAAGTGCGATCGTCGAAGATGTTAGGCTGTATATTACACTCAATCCTTTTAACGTTTTTGTAACTCAACCAGTTATGCAACCAGGATGTGTATTACGTCAAAATAATTGGTCTTTACTGGAGAAACAAGATTTGGTTACTAATGAACAAGTTAGAGATTGTAAGAGGAGAATGAATACTTTTGGTTATACAGGAGTCTTAGAAGGTTCACCGAAAATTAGTTGTATTTATCAAAACGATTCTGCTGGTAATTTATTCCTAAATCGTCCAGGCAGTTCCGGCAATAGAGTAGAATCCGATGTTTTCTAGTCTCATTTTTAGAATTTCCTCTCTTGAGGATAAGTCCATTATCATAAGCCTTCCGCCTTTTAACTTCCGCCTTAATTGAACTATGACAATTGATAAAGTGGCACAATAGTTCAACACATACTAGAAACAATTCCTATAATCATAGTTGTGTGTGAGGAGTAAGTGTAAAAGAGAAAGGTTTTGGGGTCGAAACACGGAAAGACGCCCAAAACCTTTTTCTTTTGTCAATATTGTCTGGTGCCAAGATGAAATAAATTAGCTATGGCAAAGATCGCTCTTTTTGTATTTATTCCTCCTGGAGAATTCACTCTAGGTGGCGATCGCCGAAAGCGGGATTTTGACTATAATATTTCCGCACCAGCAATTGCTGCCACAACTCAAAGCATTAATCAAGCTGAACAAAGATTACGCCAAAGGGCTTGGTTTGATAGAGGAAATTCGCGCCAAACTTCATTTCTCCCTGGTTATTGTATTAGCCGTAATTTAGTGACCAATGGAGAATATCAAGAATTTATTCAAGCCAAAAATTATCGATCGCCTGGGATTAGGGAACAAGAATATCAAGAAGCTGAAAATTCTTCATTAATGACTTTTAGTTCTGCTGGGATTTCCGGATTTTCAGCCATTTTATTCGTTTTTTTAGCCTGATTTGGCGCGATCATAAAATCCAAATTGATATAATCTCAATTAATTAATCAAGTTTAGAGATGAATTCCCTCGATCGCAAATTATTTAGACACTTATGGCATGCCAGGGGACAGGTAATTGCGATCGCTTTAGTGGTTGCCTGTGGAATTGCTAGCTTTGTCATGGCAAGGAGTGCCTATACTTCTCTGACTCTGACTCAGAATAGCTACTACAACGAGTATCATTTTGCCCAGGTTTTTGCTGCTCTCAAACGCGCCCCCGAAACTCTGAAACAACAGATCATAGAGATCCCCGGGATCGCACAAACCCAAACTCGCATTGTCGTAGATGTCACCCTTGATGTGCCCAATTTACCCGAACCAGCTACGGGAAGGTTAATTTCCATTCCCGAACAAAGGGTTTCGATGCTCAACGATATCTATATCCGTCAAGGACGTTATATCGACTCAGAAAGAGGAAATGAAATAATCGTCAGCGAAGCATTTGCTAAGGCGAATCAGTTGCAATTGGGCGATCGCATTGGGGCAATTATTAACGGGCGTTGGGAACAGTTACAGATTGTGGGAACAGCCCTTTCTCCAGAATATGTTTACGAGGTGCGGGGCGCTGGAGAATTATTTCCTGATAATAAGCGCTTTGGTGTAATCTGGATGGGTCGAGATGCTTTGGGGAAAGCCTATGATCTTGATGGAGCATTTAATAACGTTGCCCTTTCTTTGAGTCCCGGAGCCCAGGAAACTGCAGTCATTAACCAATTAGATAGACTGTTAACTCGTTATGGTGGTTTGGGGGCTTACAGTAGAGAGGATCAATTATCTCATCAAATTCTTTCTGATGAGATTAAGGGGTTAGAGGGGATGGCGACTTTTCTACCTGCAATTTTTCTCGGGATTGCTGCTTTTTTGCTGCATGTAGTTTTATCGCGATTGGTGGGTACACAACGAGAGCAAATAGCAGTCTTAAAAGCTTTTGGTTATGATAACTTCACCATTGGGGTTCACTACCTTAAATTTGTGCTCATAATTGTCACGATGGGCTCAATTTTAGGTATTACCGTCGGCTTGTGGTTAGGAAGAGGACTCACACAAATTTACACCCAGTTTTATAAGTTTCCCTTGCTGCGTTACGATTTCAGTCCCCGAGTCTTGGCTACTGCCATGATAGTTAGTTATGCGGCAGCCGCGATCGGAGCCTTCATGGCGGTAAATAAAGCTGTTGCTTTACCACCAGCTCAAGGGATGCGTCCTGAACCTCCAGCTAGGTTTCAACCTACGATTATAGAAAGACTTGGTCTACAGCGTTTCTTTTCTACTGCGGGGAGAATCATCCTACGTAATTTAGAGCGCAAACTAATCCAAGCTGGTTTATCAATTTTTGGGATTTCCCTGGCAGTGGCAATTCTGATTACGGGAAATTATATGAAAGATGCGATTAACTATTTAATGGACTTTCAATTTCGTCAGGTACAACGGGAGGACATGACAATCATATTCAATGAACCCCGCTCTTCCCGCACCCGTTACGAAGTGTCTAATTTACCAGGAGTTATGGATTCCGAACCCTTTCGCTTAGTTTCAGCACGACTGCGTTTTGAACACCGCACCTATCGCATTGCTTTAACTGGTCTTGAACCCCAAGGAAAATTTCGTCGTTTGATGGATAAAAATTTACACTCGGTCTTGCTTCCTAGTGACGGGTTAGTTTTAACGACCAAGCTAGCAGAAATATTAGCTGTACAACCTGGAGATCTTCTGACTGTGGAAGTGTTAGAAGGAAGTCGTCCTGTACGTCAAATTACAGTGGAGGGATTGGTAGATGAACTGTTAGGAGTGCAAGCATATATCGATATTCACGCTCTCAATCGACTGATGCGCGAAGGTGCAACTATTTCTGGAGCTTATTTGGCAGTAGATTCCCATTTTTCTAGTCAGTTATACAAAGAGTTAAAACAAATCCCTGCAGTTACCGGTATATCGACCCGTGAAGCTAGCCTAAATAGCTTTAAAGAAATTACTGTGCAAAATCTTCAGATTATGACTACTTGGCTGGTGATTTTTGCTTGCATCATTACTATTAGCGTTGTCTATAATTCTGCCCGCATCGCTCTGGCTGAAAGAGGCAGAGAATTAGCTAGTCTGCGAATTATGGGATTTACTAAAGCTGAAGTGGCATTTATCTTACTTGGAGAACAAGCAATTTTAATTCTGTTAGCGATTCCTGTCGGTTATTTAATTGGCTATGGTTTAGCAGCATTAATTTCTGCTGCCTACAATTCAGAACTATATCGTTTACCTTTGATTATCAATAAATCCACTTATGCTGTTACTTTTGTGGTTGTGATTCTGGCTGCTTTAGGTTCGGGTTTAATTATTCGTCATCAAATTAATAGGTTGGATCTGATTGCTGTGTTGAAAACTAGGGAGTAATTTATTAAGATTCTCAAAATCGTGCTAATCGCGAATTAGCACGATCGCAGATCTTGTAGGATGTCTTAGCGACAGCGTAACGCATCACTCTATTAAACTATGTTGCCATAAGCCATAATTAATTATCTTTAACGTGATTCACTTCCACTACTGTATGAACATTGCCTCTAGGGCTAAAATCTCCTACGATATTGGCTTCTAGGGGGTTACAAGCAGCCACAAAATCATCTAAAATCTGATTAATTACTTCTTCATGGGAAATATAGCGATCGCGATAGCTATTGATATAGAGTTTTAAAGCTTTGAGTTCTACCACTTTTTCGTCTGGATAATAGGTAATCTGAATCGTCGCAAAATCAGGATAACCAGAAAAAGGACATTTGCAAGTAAATTCGGGTAAAGTCACATCTATTTTGTAGCGTCTACCGACTCTCGGATTCGGAAAAGTGATTAACTCCCCTTCAGCGATCGCTCTTTCTCCGTACTTCACATTAGTAATTGTTGAATCCTCTGTAGAGTTACTCATAATAGTTCCTGTAATATTTCTTAATGTCGAATTATTATAGCGCTTTCCAATCATCTTGAGTTTGTTGTGACTGATCTAATTCGCTATTGTCATGTCCCCCATAGCGAACAACTTCAAGTAAGACTTAAATCTGCATTACAAGGAGAAAACCCCTCTCCAAGAAGAAAAGGGGCTCAAGACCAAGTTAGCTCTTAACTGACAAGTAACAAATGCTCAATGTTTAAGGGTTATTAGGAAGATCTAGACCGCCCTGGCGGAGCATTTCCCGAGTCTCTTTACCAGGAGTGTAATCATAGCCAAATTCTGCTTGTTCATCAATTACTTGAGGAGTTAGTAAGACAATCACCTCTGCTCTTTCATTATCCTTAGTAGAACTTCTAAACAAAGAACCCAGAAGAGGAATATCGCCTAAAATTGGCACTTTAGAAACTGTGCTACGCTCTTGGTCTTGGATAATACCAGAGAGAATCAAAGTCTGACCATCCCGCAGGCGAATTAATCCAGAACTTAGTTCCCGTTTACTCAAAAGGTTCAGTTCATTACTAGCACCATCGCCACTCTCAAAGATTTGGGTGGCACCAATAGCGCTTACCGTAGGACTTACCGAAAGACCAACAAAGCCATTATCATCAATTCTTTCTACATTAACTTTTAATACTAATCCAGCTTCCACAATCACTGGAGTAATAGTTCTGGTACCACTATCTCCATCAATATCGGTTTTGACACTTTCGATCACATTTTGCGCCAATTTCACCGTCGCTTCTTGTCCTTCTTGAACCACCAAAGTTGGATCGGTAAGAATCTTCGCATTACCGCTAGTCACCTGAGCTTCTAATATTGCTAGGAATTTTTTGGGATATTGAAACAAACTAGGTAAAGAAAATTCAGCTTCAGCTAGTTCTGGTGCTGTAAATGATGCAGTTCCATCATCATTAAAAGTAATTGCTCCATCTGTACCAGGTGTAAACTCAGTTATTCCGGCGCCAAAAGGATGACTCGCATCAGCTTCGAATCCAAAAAATTCTGCCGCCCCCCTGGGTGTAAGTACTTGTCCTGATTCATTAATCACGCCCCCGGAACCATTAGGGATACTAATGATATTATCAAGATCGAGAAAAGCATTAGCCTCTGCCCAAGGATTAGCAATTGTTGGCGGGTTAGTTACTCGGCCTCCAGGACTATTGATATCAATCTCTCTTGCAGGACTAGCTTCGCCAAATCTTAAAGTTGCCGCACCTTGATCTTGAATAAAGAAGGAGTCATTAACCCCAAAAGAGAAACTACTGTTAAACAGATCTTGGTTGTCAAGATTGACATCAATAACCTTGACATTCACTGCTACTTGACGACGACGAGCATCTAATTGAGTTAAAAATGCTGTTGCTGTTTCTACTTTGCGAGGTTCGCCGATCAGAGTAATCGAATTTAGTCTGTCATCAGTGGAGATTTGCAAACCTCTCAATAATAAAGCACTAGTATTATCTTCTTCGTCTTCAGCGGGTCCTCCCAAATCTTCTAGGGTTGCTGGCAGTTCTTTTCTTTGTATAACTCTATTAGTTTCAGGATCGATAATCTCTTCGACTTCTGTGGTCAGTCTTTGACCTTGTGCTCCCTGACTAGCTAGGAATAAAGCTGCATTTTCTGCTCTAACTTGGTTTAGCCTCAGAGTCCGACTAATAAGATTACGAGCCTGAGATGGTAATTTTGCGCCAATATAGATAATATTGCCCCGACGACTCGCATTTAAGCCAGAAATCAACATTATCGAATCAAATGCTTCTTGCACTGTCTGATTTTCTAAGTCTAAAGAAATTGTTGGGCCTTCAGGAACTGTTCCCTCATCTCCTCTACTTTCCTCGTCATCACCACTGACAGCAAAAACTACATTTAAGCCAGCTTGTCGAGATAGTAAGGATAAAACTTCCCTAACGGGGGCATCTCGCAAGACTAAGCGGGGAATCATGGCATTGGAACCAAGATCGATGGTATCAGCGAAAGTGCTAATATTAGACACGGCAATATCTCCTACTGGAGGAGCTACGGCTCTAGGTAAATAAGGTTGATCTGGATTTTGCTCTGTCGGTAAACTATTGTCAAAACCTTCAGTACTTTCTCCAATAATTACTTCTGGGTTCGGTATTAAGACATCATTGCGATCGCCGTTATTTCTGTTAGTACTATTATTGGAAACTTTACTGTCGATGTTGTCGGTTGATTTTTTGTAATCCTTGACTGCTTGAGCAGTGATAAATGATGGCAGCTTCGATGTGAAACTATTAAGATCGGAGAGAAAAGGAATGCGACTTAGGAAGGATCTCGACTTAAAAGTCGGATTAAGCTCAAAAATCAAATCTTTTCCTTGCTGGTCAATTGTTGGTTCTAATGTAATATCTGATTTTGAAGTTAAGGTAATTTGAGTATTATCTTCATCAATTTGATTAATACTAATTTGTTCAATACCTCGAGCCGGATTGGTTTGCTGGAAATCTTCTTGAGGAGCAAGTTGTAACTTTGTATTGAGAATAGTTGTCTGGACAATATTATCCTCAACAATAGTAACAAATGAAGGACTTTCCTGCTCAGTACTATTTGTTGTTAACCTTAGTTCTAAACCTTGTTTTTTGGGAGATAATACTACATCTTCAATTTGACCTGTTGCAGCTAAAGATAAGGGATTTGCCAATAAAATTGCTGCTGTTCCTGTTAAAAACCCTAGGGAATAAGAATAAACTTTCACTACTCACACCTCAAATTATGACTAATAATAATATGTACTAACTAATATTGATTTCAGAATTTTTACTGATCTGAATCTTAGTTTTTGCGTGACTTTCTCGATCTTTGTTTGGTTTGAGATTGCTGTTTTTTGGCTTTTGCTTCAGCTTTTCTTGCTTGTTGTAATTCTTTTTGGCTTAAGGGCAAGATAGCATCTATTTTTAATTTTGTAGTTAAAATCGCAGCTTCTTGTTCCACTATCTGATCTCGATTACTAACTAAAATTCCTTTGGGCTCTTGAGTTACTTTCGATTTATAACTCTTGATGATTAAGAGGGGTTCTAGTCTTTCAATATCTTGCAAAATAGCTTGTGTTTGCGAGAAGGTACCCTTAATTTCTAAATCAAGACCCTTTTTTTTCAATTTACCCTGAACTGCGGCTCCTAAGGAACTATCATTAATCGTAGCAATTGTGTGATCGGGAGTGTATTTAATTAGTTCTCCTTGATTAGCAGTAATAAAGCTATTAATATCTATGAGTAAAGTTTCCAAATCATCTTGATTGGTAAACATGGAAATAACTTTAGATTTAAGAACTTTCTGTTCTGAGATTTGCTCCTTGAAATTTGCTACTTTTTGGTCATATCCTTCTTGTTTAACCTTGTTGAACTGAGCTTGTTTTTCTTGTTTTTGAGTTTCTAGTTTATTAGTAGCTTGTTGAGCTGGAACCACCATATTCATATAGATATAGCCAGTCCCGACAATCCCCAAAATACTTAAGGCAATACAACTTACTATGGGAGTAAAAGTAATACCAAAAGCCGTCGGATAGTCATCATCTAAACTTTGGTCTCCATCTATAAAATCATTAACAAAAGTCATTTAGTAATCACTCCTTTATTTTCAAGAGTTTTGAGACGAGTTAACAATCCAAGAGCTCCTTTATTATTCAGTTCTCTGATTAATTTGGAATTGGGTTTGTTAGCTAGTTGCGCCTCAATAGTATATTTGACACCATCAGGAATAGTTAGAATCATGTTTTCTGGTAATTCATCTTCATTTTCCAACTCAAGTTTCCAGGTAACGCTATTGACGGTTCCTAAGACGATCTTGTTAGGATCAAAAAATGGTGAACGTTGTAAAAATAGAACAAAGTCATTGACGTCACTATAAGAACGAGCTGTGCCACCAATTTTGAGCTTGAGGTTTGCTCCAATACCGTTTTGTTCTAGAGAATCGATTTTAGTTCCAGGAGGAGTACGATCTCCGACTTCTCTCAGAATTGCTGACCAGGGTCGGATCTTCTCAAAAACACCAATTAAAGCCTGAGTTTCACTGCGAGCTTGTTTTAAGTCAGCTCCAAGATTTTCTAAGCTTTTTTCCTGACCTTGCGACTTTTTAATTGCGGCTTCGATATCTTGGATTTCTTGCTTGAGTTTAGCCTGCTTACCCTCAAAGGTTCTAGAGTAACTAAATACCATTCCTGGTAAGACTAAAGCCAAAATTGCTCCAGCTACAATGGGGATTTTGTCGGCTATCGACGATGATTTTCGTTCTACTTTAGTTTCAGTTGCTACCGCAGTATCTAAACCGCGATCCTTGAGAAAATTAATGTCTAAACTAAACATACGATTTGCTGTCTCCTGATATCTTGTGAAAATCGCGAAGCGATTGGCTATAAGCTTTTTAATTTACAAAATTCTATTGAACCATTTCTCGAAGTCCTAAACCCAAGGCAATTCCCAAGCCAGAGCGATCACTTGAAGACAGCTCATCACTAACTTCTAAAGCCAAAGTAGCTACAGGATCGACCTGCATAGCAGGTAAATTTAGTCTTTGGGTAAAAAAGTCATCAATCTGTTCAATTCCTGCTCCTGGACCGGCTAAAAGCAGTTGAGCAATTTCTAAATCGTCACTTTGATTGAGATAGAAATTAATTGAGCGGCCTAGTTCTTCAATTAGTTCCCCAAGAACTTTGAGCAGAGCCGATAAACCAGGATTTTGTTGAGTTACTCCTGTATCATCGCCATCTTGGGGGCTAGGCATCAGACTAACATCTTGTAGGAGTTCGATATCGTCAGACATTGGTAAACCCATAGCTTGAGCGTAAGCTTGGTGCATTTGAGATGTCCCGAGGGGAACGGTTCGCGAAAACTGAGGAACCCCTTCGACAATAATGGCAATTTCCGTACTATCAAACTCAATATCAACTAAGACTACGGCTTCTTTAGACCCAAATTGACGTAGTTGTTCTTTGATAGTTCTAATCAAAGCAAAACTATTAATTTCTAAGACTCTTAATTTCAGGTCTGCTTGCTCAAAAATTTCTAAATAGAGGTCTGTTACTTCTTGTCTGGTGGCGACTAGTAAAACATTGACTTTTTCAATACCATCTTCGTCCATAAAATAACCTAGCTTGACATAGTCAAGATCCACTTCTTCTCTAGGATAAGGTAAGTACATCGATGCTTCATGAACCATAACCATATTCTTGAGTTCTTCCTCATCAAGCTCTGCTGGGACGGGGATGACCCGGATAATAGCTTCTCGCATTGGTACTGCGGAAATAACTTGGGAGGCATTGATCCGATGTTGTTTAAAAGTATCTTGGATCAGTTCTGATAAAGTCAAAGAATCTATAATTTGTCCATTTTCATAGACCCCTTCTGGCATGTCGGCAGATACATTGGTCAATAATTTATATTGTTGACCCTGTTTGGCAATTTGAGCAATATTAATTCGTTGTGGATTAATTTCGATTCCCACGACATCAGGTTTTTTCGCAAATAGATTGGTGATTTGTTTGAACATTGCCTAATCCTCGATTACTGTTGCCAAAAATATATTGATAAATATGAGCTACTTTTAGAATTTATACCTTGTCAAATGTTTTTTTTTAAGTTAAACATTGATTTGGTTTTAGATACCTTTAATTATGGTCAACTATCTAGGACATTGTAGCTGCAAAAAATGATTTTCAATAATAAGTGCTTATACCGAAAAAATTAAATTATTTTATTTATTTACTAGTTACAATTACTGAAGAGTTCTTGATTGTTAATTATTTGGCAGTCTACTTTAATTTATTGATGATAATTGAATTCTAGGAAAAAGATTGTGAAAAAACTAAAGATTACTCGTTGGCTATCGACTAGTTTGCTTGTGGGGGGACTATGTGGTTGTGGAGCTGCCCCTGTTAGTAATTCCGAAGAGATCGAGTTTTGGACGATGCAATTGCAACCACAGTTCAATAGCTATTTTGAGCAAATAAATAATGCTTTTACCCAAGATCAAGCAATGCCAGTACGCTGGATCGATATTCCTTGGTCAGCCATGGAGAGTAAAATTTTAACAGCAATTTCAGCTAAGACTGCCCCCGATGTAGTTAATCTCAATCCTAATTTTGCTTCCCAATTAGCATCCCGTAATGCTTGGCTAGATTTAGATGAAGTAATTACCCCTGAGGCTCAACAAACTTACTTACCGAAGATTTGGCAAGCAAGTAGTATAGAAGTTTGTCAAACTCGCGCGTTCCCTAGCTCGGGAAACCCGAGCGGGGTCGCTCGTCAGGAAAATAACTGTGAACCTTTTACTTTTGGTCTTCCTTGGTATTTAACCACAAGGGTAACTATTTACAATCAAAAGATACTCCAAGAAGCAGGTCTTAAGCAGCCTCCACAAAATTATCAAGAATTGGCAGTAGCGGCCAAACAAGTTAAAAATCAAACGGGAAAATACGCTTTTTTTGTCACCTTCGCTCCTGGAGATTCGGGAGAAGTTTTAGAATCGATGGTACAAATGGGAGTTACCTTAGTCGATGAAGAGGGTAAGGCGGCTTTCGATACTCCTGAAGGCAGAGCTGCTTTTCGTTATTGGGTAGATTTATACCAAGACAAATTATTACCACCAGAAGTGCTTACTCAAGGACATCGTTATGCTGTGGAACTTTATCAAGCAGGAGAAACGGCATTATTATCTTCTGGTGCGGAGTTTTTGAATGCGATCGCGACTAATGCTCCTACCATAGCAGAAGTGTCGGCAGCTGCACCCCAAATTACAGGAAAAACTGGTAAAAAAAATGTTGCCGTGATGAATCTCGCGATTCCCCGAGATACAGATCAACCAGAGAAAGCTTTGGATTATGCTTTATTTGTTACCAATACAGCTAATCAGCTAGCTTTTGCCAAAGAGGCTAATGTCCTGCCTTCCACTACCGCAGCAGTTAATCAATACATTAAGCAGTTAGAACAACAAGAAAGCATCACTCCCGTCGAGCAAGCAAGAAAAGTCAGTGCCATGCAACTCAAAGATGCTGAAGTATTAATTCCTGCGATGGATAATCTCCAAGTCTTGCAAAAAGTTATTTATGAAAATTTACAATCAGCTATGTTAGGAGAAAAAACTGTAGAACAAGCTGTCCAGGATGCAGCGACGGCATGGAATAGTCAATGATCATTGAACAGCGCTTACAAGCGCTGGCCATCCGTAGATTAATGAAAGAAGCAGTCACAATCAAAAAGATTAATCCTACTCGTAAAGTGTCAACTTTGTTTTAAAGATGTCTTGTTAATTGTGACTTTCTTAAGCTAAAGACGCTGAAAATTAGTTCTGCTGAAGAAAGAGAAAGGGTAGTAAATTCTTTGGGCCTTGATAATTTAGATGATAAATTTTCTACAAAAGAATAAATTTTTGTTAGCTTTAACCATCTTTGAAGATAAGCAAGCTCCCCGAACCTTAGCCTAATCCTTGATGAATTATTTTCTGATGATTTTTTTTTGTCTAACCCACAGTTATTCTCAAGAGATTTAAACATAAGAAAATTATTTAAAGCTTTACTTATCAATATTATTCCCTAATTTTTCAGAAAAATCATAGTTCTGATTCCTTGCTCTTTAAAAACTATGCCTAATTCATTAGGCGCAGAACTATTTCAGGGATAAGCTTAGAAAAGTTTAAGTCTAATTGGATTGATGATAGAATTGTCCGTGAGGATTTGAAACTTTTTTCTGGCGCTGCAAAGTCCAACCTGTAAGATTTTTATAAATAATTGATGATTAATCTTTTCTAATCCAACTAGCTTGTTGAGGATCAAAATTAATATCAAAACGAGTATTCTTATTGTAATAAACATCGTAAGAATATTCTGATGGTAATTGAGCGCCTTCCAGGCAAGCATCTGAAAAATCAGCTTTCAATAAATAAGCTCCCGTCAAATTTGCTTCTTTTAAGAGCGCTTTCGTAAAATTTGCTCTTTCTAAATGAGCATCTTGTAAGTTAGCTTTTTTAAACCTAGATTGCGTAAAATTAACCTGAGTTAGAATCGCTTTACTTAAATCAGCACGACTTAAGTTAACTTGAATAAAACTAGAATTACTTAAGTTAGCACTATTAAAATTAATTTTTCGGCAATTAGAGCCGCTTAAGTTAACATTTTTTAGAGTGACTCCCATTAATGGTGCTTGACGAAGATCACTTTTGCGAAAATCAGTTTCTCCTTTAGAGTACTTTTTAAATATTTCAAACGGCTTAACCAGAGAAATCGCCTGAGGATTATAAATATTAAATAAATTAGCCAGAAAAAAATCAACAGTTCTGCGTTTAATATAGCCTCGCTCTGTTGCTAGATTATGAAATCTAACTTTTTTTTGTTGAAATTGCTGCAATTTAGTTAAAATGGCAATCTGATCTTCATCTAGTAATGCAGCCTCTTTAAAGTAATATAGTAAAGGCTTTTTTTCTGGTTGCTGAACAAGTTTTAACCATTTATCTGCAAAAAAGTCTACTGTTTCTTGTTTTATCCAACCGTGCAAAACCAAAATTTCACCAATTTTTAAGCCACATTCTTTTTGCTCTTGTAAAGCCAGCTCTACTTGACTAATTGAAATTAATCCCGTCTCGACTAATATTAGTCCTAGGGGTTTCTTGTTAGCAGTCGTGGTCGTCAAGAATGATGTATCTTTATTGCAAAAATTATTCATAGTTACTTTTGCAAGCAAAATATTACAAAAAGAAGTTATTTAATTTAGTAAACATATTAAAACATAATTATCAGTCTGATTATGGATAGGTTAAAGCTGAAAAATACTATGGTTGTGAGATTTTAACGTCAATTCGAAGAGTTGTGTAAAGAAGTGAAAACCATAGGTTAAAGGTTAATAGCAAGTAGTTCAGTACCCTTAGATCCTTTGCTTATTAACATTCGTTAACTGAATGATCATAATGTACCTGAAATATTGCAGAATGTAACTTTAGCAGCCTAAAGTTGGGGGAACCCTTGCTAGCTATATAGTCACAGCAATAATAGCTAAGTATTAAAAATAATGGTAGATAGTCTAAAAAAACCTAAATTTGAGGAAATTCGTCCAGGAGTTAAAGTTCCTGCAAAAGAAACCATTCTCACTCCTCGATTCTACACTACAGATTTTGAGGAGATGGCTAATATGGACATCTCCCTTAACGAAGATGAGTTAAAAGCAATCCTAGAAGAATTCCGCGTTGATTATAATCGCCATCATTTTGTCAGAGACGAACAATTTGATCGCAGTTGGGACAATATCGATGGTGAGACTCGTCAAGTATTCGTTGAATTTCTGGAACGTTCTTGTACAGCAGAATTTTCTGGTTTTCTGCTCTACAAAGAATTAGGAAGACGTTTAAAAGGTAGAAACCCCGTACTCGCAGAAATTTTCACTCTGATGTCACGGGATGAAGCCCGCCATGCGGGATTCCTCAACAAAGCCTTATCCGACTTCAATCTGTCTTTGGATCTAGGTTTTCTAACTAAGAGTCGTAAATATACTTTCTTTAAACCCAAATTTATTTTCTACGCAACTTATCTTTCTGAGAAGATAGGTTATTGGCGTTACATCACGATCTATCGTCATTTGGAACAAAATCCTAACGATATGATTTATCCGATCTTCAGCTTCTTTGAGAATTGGTGTCAGGATGAAAATCGTCATGGTGATTTCTTCGATGCCATCATGAAAGCACAACCCCAAACCCTCAATGATTGGAAAGCTAGATTATGGTGTCGCTTCTTCTTGCTTTCTGTATTTGCCACCATGTATCTCAATGATGTTCAACGTTCTACTTTCTACGCTGCTATCGGTTTAGATGCTCGCGAATATGACAAGTTGGTAATTGAGAAAACTAACGATACCGCTGGCAGAGTTTTTCCCCTTGTGCTGGATGTCGAAAATCCTGAATTTTACGAGCGTTTAGAAGTTTGTGTAACGAACAATGATCGCTTGAGAGAAATTGCTGAATCCAACGGCGCTGCTCCTGTTAAGTTCTTACGCAAGTTACCTTATTATGTTTCCAATGGTTGGCAACTACTGAAGATGTATTTAATCAAGCCAATTCGTGTTGATCAATTAGAAGGAACTGTTCGGTAGATAATTTTTACGCAAAAAACACAGGATAGGGTGGGCATTGCCTACCCTAAAACATGTGTAAACCATTTCCCTGCTTCAAGACTTCAGTTTTGAATCCGAAAGCATGGATCAAGTATAAATCTCGTCTATAAATTATTTAATTATTCATTGTATTGTCGTCCCAAAGTCGATCTAACTGATATTTCCAGGCAGCGAGAAATCTTTGCCTTTGCTCAGGAGTTTGATCCATACCTCCGAGCATTCCTTCTTGATAAAATCTTTCTAAAGTCTGATAGGTAGTGGTTTTGGTTTGGCCTTGAAGTTTAGACGCTTGGATAACTGCTAAGATTCGTTTTTCCATCAATTGCCTAAATAATCCAGATAATCCTTGCTCCGCCAAAGATACCAGAGAAGAAATAGCATGACAAAAATCTTTTTCAATTAAGCTGGCAACACGATGATGATAGACTGCCCATAAAACATTTTCTGCTAAGGCATAGCGAATTTCTCCTGTAAACTCAAAATTGGCTTCCAATATAGGAATTAGTAAAGGTTGTACTTCTTGTATGGAGGCAATAGTAGTGAGAATTCTTAACCAAGATTTATCTTCAGATAAGATGACAAGTATGGTTGTGCCATCATGATCAATTTGCCAAGTATCTTCTGTTTTGTGAGACAGAGTAGCTTGCGAAAACATTTGCTTTAGTATGGGTTCGATGATCTCAAGTTGCATAGATTATGGGTAGAGAGATTGGTTATTGTGTCAAGCTTAAGTAGCCAGAAATTATCAAGAGGGAATTCATTTAGATAATTTTTAGCTTTTTCGTTCAATGTAAACCATGCGAGTTCGGATTGAAATCCTGAGAGTGGGAGAAGTCCAACCTACAATGAAATAATCTTCGATCGCATCTTCGATGGCAATTTGTGAGTGATCGTAAACTGGAACAATAACATTGGAAATATACTCTGCTGTAGTTTCATCGAGGCTTACTAGAATAGATTGGCGAGCAATTCGACGCATGTGGTTGATAGCTGTTATAGCATCTTTTACACATAACAAAGAGCCCAAACAAAAAACAAAATCGTAGGAATGGCTATCAATTTTAGCCCGGGCTGTTTCCATCGTATTATGGATGATTTTGTAACCTCTTTGGGCTGCGTATTTCAGCATCTTATCTGAAATGTCAATCCCAGTATATTGAAAATCTCCCTGCAAAAATTCACTTAAAGTCCCTGTCCCACAGCCAATATCTAAGATATTGCCTTGAACATGATTGTATCGATTAAAGATTTTTGACGCCTCATTTAAGTGCTGCACACTATATTTGGGATCTTTTAACAAATTGTCGTATTGGGCAGCGAATCCATCATAAAATTCTTCAGCAGAAATTTTTTTTGACATAAGTTTTATTCCTCAAAACAAAGTTGGCGCTCTACTAGGTGAGGAGGAGCTCAACCAGTCTAGAAGATCAATAAAAGAGAATCTGTATACGTGTTAATCTAAAATTTAGAGTCTTGGGATCTTGACTTTAAAAATTTTATTTTCTATTTTGATAAGTATTAGATGATTTGGCCGTTTAAAAAAAGAACCAAAAAACAGATAGCAAAAATTGAGATTACAGGAGCGATCGCGTCTGAGACCCGTAAACGAGTACTTAAAGCCTTAAAAACTGTAGAAGAGAAGGAATTTCCCGCACTTTTGTTGCGAATTGACTCTCCTGGGGGAACAGTGGGAGACTCCCAAGAAATTTACTCTGCCCTACAACGTCTCCAGAAAGAGCAGGATGTCAAAGTTGTGGCGAGTTTTGGCAATATTTCGGCATCAGGAGGTGTTTACATCGGTGTCGGAGCCAAACATATTGTTGCTAATCCAGGTACGATTACTGGCAGTATCGGAGTTATTTTACGAGGCAATAATTTAGAACGGTTACTAGATAAGATTGGAGTTTCCTTTAAAACTATCAAATCTGGCCCTTATAAAGATATTTTGTCTTTTGATCGTGAACTAACCACTGAAGAAGAACATATTCTTCAGGAATTGATTGATGTTAGTTACGGTCAATTTGTCAAGACAGTAGCCCAAGGACGGAATCTAGACGAAGCAACCGTGAGAACCTTTGCCGACGGACGAATTTTTACTGGAGAGCAAGCTGTAGAATTGGGTGTAGTAGATCGCCTAGGCACAGAAGAAGATGCTCGTATTTGGGCAGCAAAATTAGCGGGTTTAGATCCAGAAAAAGCCGAATGTTTCACCATCGAAGAACCTAAATCCTTGATCAATAAAATTATTCCCGGGAGAAGCCAAGCATCTCGTATCGGTTCGGCTATCAATTGGCTAGAATTTGAACTCATGACTTCTGGTCAACCATTATGGTTATATCGACCCTAATTCTTGGCATTTATCCCAATTAAAGTCACAATAAACGGGGAGGAATTGGTTTTTTCCGAACCAAATTCTCCTGCAATAATCAAAATTAAATCAAAAATTTAACTATTAAAATTTTCCATTAAGATTAGGGGAGGAGATCATTGTGGAGTGGAAAGTGCGCGGAATTCGCGGGGCAACCACGGTTGCTGAAAATAGTGTAGCGGCAATTAGTGAAGGAGTGACAGAACTACTCGACGAAATTGAGGCTCATAATCAATTTAAATGTGAAGATATAATTTGTGTCTTCTTTTCTGCTACTCGCGATCTTGACGCTATTTTCCCTGCTGCGATCGCCAGAAAACGCCCTGGTTGGGATCTAGTTCCTCTTCTCGATTTACAGCAAATGTATGTTCCCGGAAGCTTAGAACGCTGTATCCGAATTCTCATTCAGGTTAATAGTTTTTATCCACAGTCAGCAATGATCCACCGCTATCTGAGAAATGCTAAGGACTTACGTCCTGATTTGGAAGTAGTTGACAGTATTAGATAGGGACTAGTCTACTATATAAATAGAAATATTCGAATAAATCAAAAGCTGTACTCATCTAATAGACTAATCAATAAGTGGCTGCATAGATCTAGCGAAATCCTCCACTGTATTGAAGAATTCATCATACTTATCTATCTGAGCTGAGTAGTGAATAATATATGTTCTAGTATCTTTGGGTTCTACTCGGAGCCTAAAAAATATTACTCCTTTCGCATCCTTTTTGCCATCAAATCTAGAGTAGACAATTTGGTAACCTTTTCCTCCATCAGCAAAGATAAAATTATTTTTTTTAAGTATTTTATTGCCGTATATTCCCAGTCTAGCATTACCATAGGACTCTAATTTTTTCAAAGCTAGGTCTTGATAAACTTCGTCCACACTCATTGCTTGAGGTAGGCTTTCGACCAACACTTTAATTGTCACATCTTCCTGACGGTTTTTATTGATTATTGGGGATAGAGTAACTATTTCAAAGGAGTTTAGTAGAAGAGGGCTATCAACGCCTACTTCTTGCACTCTCCAATCCTTAGGACATTTAAGTTCAATCCCATACTCACTAAGAGACGAACAGACCTCACGTTGCTCAGGCAGACAAGTCACCAGACCAAATAGTAGCGTCATCATCAGCGATAGGCTGATATGATGGGTAATTTTAGCTAAACAATTCACAGAAACACTTAACCTAATGTAATACTGGAGGCACTTCAGGATTAGTAGCTATGCTTCTTAAAGTTGTCAAGATAGCTTCGCTGTCATCTTGCCGGGTTAAGGTCATTAGCAACCCTATTTGTGTTTCTCCAAAACGAAGGTGGGGACGCTCATGAGGAGCAATACAGATAACACGAACTAGCTTTCCTCCTTGAGGAATATACTCTTCACTCAAATGTTTTAGCCATCCCTTGGCATGAAATTCGTCTAGTCTTTGAGAGATTTCTTCACAACGTTTCTGGGGAGACCAGCCGTTTTTTTCAAAGACTCTTGAGCTGAATTCAATCACGGGCATATTTCCCCAATGATGACGCGCCATGATTGTGGGCTTATTATTAACGATGCGGCAAAAAAATGTATCCCTTAGGGCTGGCTCTACTCTAGTTTTCTGACAACTAATAGTACTAAGGGCAATTACAGTCGATACAAAGAGGCGGAGCCCAAAGCTAGCTTTCATGGTTATTTACTGGCATATATTTATCCCTCTAATATAAGTATAAACAAGACTGTATAAATTTACGACAAAAAGAGAATAAAAAGACTTTTGCCAGGATGTCACTTTTTATTCCATATGTTGCGCCACCAAGGGTCATCAGAATTATTGTAGTTAACAGTAATAAAATCAATTTTGCGACGAATTTCGTTGAGATCCCAGCCTGTGAGATTAGCTAGAGTTTGCGCCTCGGTTTCCTGTCTGTTTTTAACAGCTTGTTGATAGTCTTTTCCCGCATCGCAACTGATCTGCTCTCGAAAAGGATGACGAATCACATAGCGCCCTTGAAATAATTGACGGTTTCCTGTTTCCTGAAAAATTAGATCTTCGGGAAATTTGTCGCGGCTATAACGCACATGAAGACGGGTAATAAAGACATTATTACGAATTCGGGGATTGAGCCAAAATACTCCCGCTTGTTTTAATTCTTCTTGATTTAAAGGTTGAGCGGAACAAGGATCGCAACTTGCCATATCCCAAGCATATTCGAGGAAGGCTACTTGTTTATTTTCTTTGACATAGGATTTTTGAAACATGCTGGTGTAAAAGTTAGGAAATTCTTGTTGGACAAATTCTGGAATCTCGACATCAGAAGGAACTTTAACGGTACGGTAATTAGTTAATTCAATTTGTCCTTTGGGAGAGAGCAGATAAATAATTAAGTCTTGATCTCCTTGGGCATTAATCATACCTAGGCGAATCGGTAACATGAATTTAGGAGATTCATATGCCATTGAAATCGGCCGTAGTTTTTGGAATCCAGTCTGGTCAAATTCTTCTAGGTTGACTTTGGCCACAAAGAATTTGAGATTCTGTTTAATGTAGGGCTGTAGGAGTGAACTCGCACCAGTTGGAATTGTATAACCGTTTTGGATTAACCAAGTTTCTAACCCGTCGGATTCTTTGGCACTGAGAATCACAATGTCATATTCCCCAACCGTGAATTGTTCTTCT
Source organism: Xenococcus sp. MO_188.B8 (assembly GCA_030065615.1). Classification (GTDB taxonomy): domain Bacteria; phylum Cyanobacteriota; class Cyanobacteriia; order Cyanobacteriales; family Xenococcaceae; genus Xenococcus. Next base: position 20,022 of record JASJDR010000039.1, read on the forward strand.
ATTGTTACTCCTAAAGCATTTTCTTTTTTTGCTTTGCTTTCGGGAATTTGACTAGATACAAATCTATCGCTAAGTTCCTGTTGTAGATAGACTTGGCAAGGATCAGGATCGAAATATTCTACTAATCTGGGAGCACTAAAATCATCTAATCTTTTAATAATTTTTGAATCACCAACGTTAACCTGTTCTTCTTTGAGAATTACGGGAACAGGAACCACCATCGCAAAATCTTCGACTTCTCCTTGATAGTCATTGGCCATTGTGAGAACTGTTCTCTGTCCATCTCTAGCGATAATTACTTGAGAAGCTTGATTATATAAATCAGTATCTGCCTTGGCGACATAAAACCCACAAAATGCTTGTGCCGGTTTGATACAAACTATTAATGCGATCAGCAAAAGCAGGCACTGCGCGGTCCGTATAGCGGATCTCTTCGAGATCACAAAACCCAATACAGATAGCCAGATCCGCAGCAATTTCATAATTTAATTCTCTCCACAAAACAAGCTTGAAATCTTGACTCAAAAAAAACTTTTGACTCTTGTACAGACGTGGCGGCGACACATCTCTTCTGCATTTTGACTCTTGACTTTCGATTTCCGCTAAGAGCCAGCAACCATTTTTCTGTTCCAGGAAAACCTTGGTGCTGACCAAACCATATCCAATAAAATAGTCAGAGGTGAAGTAATAAACAAGGCCCAGAAAATAGCGGTTGAAAGATAAAAATAATTCTGTAGGATAAAAGTTAATATTGCGATCGCGATCGCCCATAGCAACCGTCCTGCAAGCGCATTGGGAATCGATCGCGGATCGGTCAGCATAAACAAAGCGAACAACAATAAACTGCCACTAGACAATTGATGTAACCACACATCGCCACTCCAACCTAACCAAAAATCTCTCAGCGCTTCTAACCCAGCATAGGTCAGGAAAAAAGCCACACTAGTATCCCAACGACCAACTTTTTTGAGAACCACTCCGCCAGTCCCAGCAAATAACAATAAATACCACCAATCTGTACCCCATTGACCAGGAGATACCCAAGCATCATTGGTCAGAATTAAAGCGGCGATAATGCCAAAATTAGCAGGATTGAAAAAATGTTTACTCCGCCAACGAAACAGAAATTTACTCGCGATCGCTAAAGAACCTGCTAAGATCATAGTCTGATAACTATTACCTCGCAACAGTAAACATAATCCCAAAGCAGTAATGCCCGCACTACGCAGAGAGTTCAAAACGTTACGACTAGTACCACTACTAATAAGAGCATTAATAATAAATTTAGGTTTAGCATCTGTACTCAAGCTAAAATGAGATTCATCTTTTCTGTTGGCAGATTCGACGATCGAAGAAAGCAACCACTGAGTAATCAAACAACTTAGGGCGATCGCAATAATTAAAAGCGGTTGTAAAGTCCAATCTCTAGTACAAATACCCAGAAAAAAAAAGCTGGCGAGGAAAATAATTTGGTAATTTCGAGTATCTTGCATAATCATCTACTATAAACTTATAAAGGCTGATGTTGAGATTCATTCTATTTAGTTTGAGTCTAGCTACTAATACTATCTCTCCATTCAAAACTAAATTACCCTCAGGTTACGGTTCTGGTAACAAGAAAATATTACTTTTTTTAATATCGACTAGATTTTTAACTCCAAGAGATCACAATTTCTGCTCTGCTCTCTCTTCTCTTCTCCTATTGACCGATCAAAAATTCAACTAGTACCAGTAGGTGAAAATAACTTACTAGTTAGAAATACTTGGAAAGCTTAAAGTTGCGATGAGATAAGCCAGGGCATATCTCGCGAAGACGGCATAAGATCCTCGAAAATATTTCTTAAGTATCCAGGTAAATTATTTATATATTTTATGTCCTAAAACCTAACATCTAAAACTTAACACCTATCAACCCTAGGTAATTTATTTTCTACTGCTACTTAAGCAATCTTCTTGGCTTATTAAAATAGGATTATCTTCATTTTGCATCTAACTATCAATTAAAAATCTCCCAAGCATATTCTTAAAAAAAAACAAATTATCGAAAAAAAATATAATTTTTTTGATATTTAACGGTATATTTTTTATAATGCCAATTATATTCTGCTATCCTAATTGGTAATAGTCTAAAAATCAAAGCAACATTCGGAAAAATATGAGTGAAACTGCAACAGCCCCCTTAACAGGAAAAGCCTTACTTCAAAAAGTAAAAGAGTTATCCCATTTACCCAGAAGGGAAACTGCAAAACGTTGTGGATATTATACTGTAACGAAAGATAATCAAACTCGCGTAAACTTAACTGATTTTTACGATGCAGTACTTGCGGCTAAAGGTGTTCCTCTAGATCCAGAAGGAACCAAAGATGGTCGTGGTCGCGAACCTACCTATCGTGTTAGTGTGCATAAAAATGGTCAAATCGTTATTGGTTCTACTTATACCCAAGCGATGGGACTCAAAGAAGGAGATAAGTTTGAAATCAAACTAGGATACAAGCATATTCACCTCAAACAGCTTGATGAGGAAGGGAGTATCGGCGAAGAAAATTAAGTCTTTGGTGTAGATATTTGGCTAATCAATCACCTTTGCTATCAAGGGTGATTGCCATGTCTTTAATCTTCTTAATCAAGAAAATTTACCCAGTGGAGAATCCAAAAAAAATAGCTGCTAGTAAAGTAACACCATGATTATTACCAGCAACTAGAATTAATATAATTAAAATTTTAATAAAGGCGACTTTACCTGCCCCAGGGTAGCTAAGTAACGCCCCTAATTTATATTTCTCGAACTATGGGCTGACCATCTTTGATTTCGCCTACCAAAACGATATCAGCCACTCCCACAAACAAGCCATTTTCTAACACTCCAGGAATGTTGTTGATTGTTTTTTCTAGTTCTTCAGGATTATTGATCTCATTAAATTTGACATCAACTACTAAGTTACCTTGATCTGTTACTACTGGGCCAGCTTTTTTGATTCCCATGCGTAAACTAGGTTCTCCACCTAATTTTTTTAAGGCATTCATCGCGGGAGTAATGGCCATTGGAATTACTTCTACCGGTAGCAAGAAACTAGAACCCAGTTTATCTGTTAGCTTGCCACTATCAACTACTACAATAAATTCTGCTGCCAGTGAGTCTACCACTTTCTCCCGAGTATGGGCTGCACCGCCCCCTTTAATCAGATTTTTTTGGGGATCAACTTCATCAGCACCATCAATAGCAACATCAATATGATCTACAGCATCCAAAGTAGTTAATGGTATATTATATTTTTTGGCTAAGACTTCGGCCTGAAAAGATGTCGGAATTCCTAAAATATTGTTAATTTCCCCATGAGATAGGCGATCTCCTATGTACTCAATAGCATAGGCAGTTGTCGAACCTGTACCTAAACCAACGATAGAATTTGATTGAACACGGTTTGCTGCAGCCCTTCCCACTTCTTGCTTCATTATGATGACGGGATCAGTAATATCGCTCATCTACTAGAACTCCTTAAAATATTCGCTATTTGTTAAATAATAATTTTGTTAACTAATCAATACAAGAGCACATATATTGAAAACCAAAGGATAGATACAATCGACAAAACTATTAAAGAAAGGCATGAAAAAATTTCAGCATTGAATAATCTCTCAGCCTTTCCTAAAAATTGTTTTTCACCTTTTTTCGTTAATCGTCGTTAGATTATGAGACAAAAACTATTCAATCAGTTAGATTGTTGTCTAACCTAATATCTATAGTTTAAAGGAAGTACTTAATTATTAGCAGCAGCTAGCATTTCTTTTAACTGAGCCAATTTATCTGCCCAACGAGGATCGGGCTGTACTGCGTCTTGACGAGAACTACCTGTGTGACCGGTAGTTTTTTTAGTGCGCTTATTATTTTTCTTTTTAGCACCAGTATTAGCAGAATTTTCGGCTCCGCCTTCCTCTTTTGCTTTCCCTTTAGAACGAGGTAAAGCTTTTTCAATTTTCAGAGGATTTTCCATAAAGGATTGACCATTGTATTTTTCAATAAACTGGTCAGCTATTTCATCGGTAGGTACAGTAACAAAAGCAAACCCTCGACATTTGCCAGTTTTCCGATCTTTGATAAGTTTTGTCGAAACCTGTTGATCATCATCAGCAAACATAGCTACTAATGCCTCTTTTTCTATGGCTTCTTTTGGTAAATTACCTACGTATAAACGAACTGACATAGAGATATACCTCCCAAGCTAATTTAATTTTAAGTTAAACATGATGTACCAAATAAACACTCTGCTCGCCAAGATTGAACCCAAATTATAGTCAAGTCTGCAAAAAATTCCTCACATACCGATCATCTGACAAACTTTTTTACTTTACACGATCTTGGCTCTCCCCACATAGAATCTTCCTGTAATTGATCAATGAAGAGAAGATCCAGTTTGGTAATGAGCCAAATTCTTTGCTGTAAAAATAATTTAAACTTTCGGTATTTCTTAATTATTGCAGAATGTTTCCATCTGTGAAAGTTGATTAGGCAAGTATTTAGACTCCAGGAGTGATTCTTAACTATTAATGGCTTAATATCAATGGCTCTATAATGAGGAGTGGTTATTGTCAATCTAATTTTACATTAATTGATGCCCTAAGAACAATAGAACTTTGGCATCATGACCATCGACTCCGAGTAAGGGAAGGGGCAAAGGGGAAAACTACCTACTATACTTAGATAAATATGCTTAGGTGATTGCTGAGAAAAAAATTTACTATTGGTTTTTAGTTGTACTTTAAAGTTTTCTTACAGTTCTTCGAGGCTAAGATCTTGAGCTTTAATAGTTTGAAGCATTATAGTCAAAGAGTTGAGGATTTAGTAAGATTTAGGTACAGAGAAGAAAAGCTGGAGATTTCTACTTTTATGTTTAAAAGTTGCCTCATTTGTACTGATTTCTCCGATGGTCTACATCGCCTTGTGAATTTTGTGCCTGATTTGGCTGCTGCGGGTTTAAATACTATTACTTTTTTTAATAGTGTACCTTTATGGGAGGAAGGAGAGGTTCCCAGAATTAATGAGGAGAAAATTCAAGAGTCGAAACAGCGTCTTAAGCAAGCTTTGACCTATATTCCTCCAGGGATAGAAGTCAATATTGAAGTAGCTTCAGGTAAGCCTTTAGATACTATTCCCAAAATTATCCAAAGTAAATCTATTGATGTGGTCTTGACGGGTAGTTCGATCCAGAATTCTCTACAGGAAAGATTTTTTGGCAATACCAGTATTGGCTTGGCAAAACTCACCAATAAGCCTTTGACTGTGATTCGCCCCCAGTTGATTACTACCTACACCCATGAAGAATTGAGTTTACGCTGTCGGCATTTATGGCAATATCTCCTAGTGCCCTACACCGATAGTAAATCGGGACGCTATTTAATTGAACAAATAAAAGAAAGAATTGCTAGTTGTCCTGAGAGTTCTTTAAAAAAATGTATGTTGATTACGGTAGTCGATGATAGTGGCAGACAAGCGATATTTAAAGAAGTTCGAATCACCGAAGCAGCCGAAAAATTAGAGATAGTTAAAAAAGATTTAGAAGCTTTGGGTATCGAGGTTAATACCGAAGTGAGGATAGGCAACCCCTTGCATGAGACTATGGATGCAGCCTTAGAATTTGACATTAGCGCGATCGCAATAGCTACTGATTATCGCAATACTCTTTTACAATGGACAGCTCCTAGTTTTGCGAACGACCTCATTCGTAGTAGTTGGTTTCCGATTCTGTTCTTTTCTCCTAAGAAATAATTTTGGTTCAAGGGAAAGCCTAATTACTGATTAATTGACAATTGTAATGACAATGACGTTACAATACAGTTAGGCTATAATATTAAGCTATTAATGATCGAAATGACCAGTAAAACTCCCCGTACTACCCTAAATTTAAGGATTAAGCCAGAAGACCGTAATTTGATAGATCTAGCTGCTCAAGCCACAGGCAAAAATCGCACTGATTTTATCTTGGAAGCTGCTCGCAAGGCGGCTGAGGATGCTTTACTTGAACGTACTATGTTTTTGGTCTCTCCTGAGGCTTACTCAGAATTTATTGCCCTTCTTGATGCACCTCCCCAACCGAATAAACAATTATTAAAAACGATGAAAACTCCCGCACCTTGGGATAATTAAATGGATTTTACTGCCCCGGAAATCCTAAATAGTAAGCATTTAATCGGTGATTTTTCCTGTGGTATTACTTCCCTTGATGATTGGTTGAAAAGACGTGCTTTAGCTAATCAAGTAAGTGGTGCAACGAGAACTTTTGTAATTTGTGTTGATAACAAGGTTGTAGGTTTTTATGCTCTTGCTTCCGGTGGTATTAGTATTAAATCTGCTTTAGGTAAATTTAAGCGAAATATGCCTAATCCTATACCTGTAGTAGTTTTAGCACGTTTAGCAATTGATAATTATTTTCAAGGTCAAGGTTTAGGTCGTGCTTTATTCAGAGATGCCGCACTGCGAGTTGTTCAAGCTAGCGATACTATTGGCATTCGAGGAATTATTGTTCATGCTATTTCTGAGGAAGCTAAAAGTTTTTATTTAGCTTTGGGTTTTCAGGAGTCTCCTCTTGAACCAATGTTATTAATGATTACAATTAAGGATTTAATTGCTTGTCTTTAATGGCAATCTAGAACACCGATTCAGTAATCAGCTCTTAATCGCAACAGTTATATTTTTGGAGCTAAAACGCTTTACTGCGAAGGAAATTGATATTAAAAAAATTATTATTGAAGAATTTAAGATCTGTGGATTTCCTAAAGCCGAACAAATCGCGACTAAAGCTTTAGATAAGGGAAAATTATTAATTTTACTCGATGGCTTGGATGAAATACCCACTAAAAACCTTAATTCAGTAATCGATACTATCCAAGATTTTGTAGATAATTATGATAAAAATCGTTAGAAAATTTATGATATTGAGTGACAGGATCTATAGCGCTATAGTTTGTTCTTGATTAAGTGCGCCCCGCTTTGCGGATCTCGAAGAGATCGTATTCTTAGCAACACAAATGATTACATTGCGGAGTAGTATAAATCCCCAACTCTATCAAGAGAACATTTACGATATCGAGTGACAGGATCTATAGCGCTATAGTTTGTTCTTGACTGGACGCGCCCCGCTTTGCGGATCTCGAAGAGATCGCATTCTTAGTAACACAAATGATTACATTGCGGAGTAGTATAAGTCCTCAACTCTATCAAGAGAACATTTACGATATCGAGTTATGGGATCTATAGCGCTATAGTTTGTTCTTGATTAAGTGCGCCCCGCTTTGCGGATCTCGAAGAGATCGCATTCTTAGTAACACAAATGATTACATTGCGGAGTAGTATAAGTCCTCAACTCTATCAAGAGAACATTTACGATATCGAGTTACAGAATCTATATCGCTATAGTTTGTTCTTGACTGGACGCGATCAGCTAAAAGCTGGTACTGCGGCGCACTTTAGAAATACGATTAACTACATTGAGGAGTAGTATGAACTCTCAACTCTATCCAGAACAGTTGATAGAATAAACCATTGTTTCGTTAGCAGATTATGTAAGAGAACAAAGTAATATCGCAGCAGCAACTTCAATTTTGGCAGGATTAGTATTAAACAAGGAAGTGATTAAGCTCTGATTCCGCAGAAAAAAAATATAGGCTCAATGAATTAATTTGAGCACTGAAATACAGCTTTGGAACTTCTATTTTGAATTAATTTAGTCGATTTTAGCTGATATACCGCGCCCCGCGAAGCGGATCTCTTCGAGATCGCGATTTAGTTTATAGCGATCGCATTAATAACTAAGAATTATTTTTATCCGCGATCAGCGAAGCTGGCACTGCGTGATCGCTATAAACGACAAAATGGCTTGTAATACTTGTTTGGCAAAGCTTTGAGACAATATAAATCAAATTAATTGTTTGAGACTCAAAATTTTTCTGCGGAATGTGGGATTAAGCAATTACTACGGGAGGAAATTATGCAGGAATCAGTAATCTATCAAGATATTAAGGAACAAGGTATCAAACAAGGTCTACAACAAGGTCTACAACAAGGTCAAGTCAGTTTAGTTTTGCGACTATTAAAACGCCGCCTTGGCAAGATTGAATCGGGCGACGAAACTCGCATTATTGGATTATCTGTTGAACATTTAGAAGCTTTAGGAGAAGCTTTATTAGATTTCTCTAATCGCGATGATTTATTGGCTTGGTTAGCTAATAATTGAGTTCAGAAACTCTATAGGATTTACAAATAGAGTTGCATCACATCAGCAATATTCATTCTGGAGCGCACTTCTAAATCTAGGTCGGAACGATGTCCACGGTCAAAATGCTCCGCAGCAGCACAACCAATCATCGCGGCATTGTCAGTACATAAATTTAGAGGAGGAAAATAAACCTGAAGATTATATTCTTTGGCCGCAGTTAATAAATGTTGCCGTAGTCCGCTATTAGCGGCTACACCACCGCCAACCGTAATTGTTTTTAAACCATAATCTAAAGCACATTTAATTGTTCTTTTTGTTAATGCCTTGGCAACGGTTGCTTGAAAACTAGCAGCAATATCTGTCACAGGAATCTCTCCTTGAGTTTGTAGCTTTTGTACCAGTCTTAAGACTGCGGTTTTCAAACCACTAAAACTACTGTCATAGGGGTGATAACCTCCTTCTGGTAAAGATATTTTACCTTCTGGTAACTTAAAAGCTCGGGGATTACCTTTTTTGGCTAACTTATCGATAATTGGCCCGCCCGGATAACCCAATTCCAGTAATCTAGCTACTTTGTCAAAGGCTTCTCCTGCTGCGTCATCTCTGGTGGTACCTAATACTTCGTATTTACCACAATTTTTAACATAAATCATACTGGTATGTCCCCCAGAAACCAACAAGCATAAAAAAGGCGGTTGCAACTCTGGTTGATCGAGGTAGGCAGCGTAAATATGTCCTTCTAAATGGTGAATTCCTAAAAATGGCTTGTGATAAAGCAAGGATAAAGTCTTAGCAGCGGTAACTCCTACTAATAATGCTCCAACTAAGCCAGGAGCCGAAGTTGCTGCAATTGCGTCAATATCACCCCAATCTAAGCCCGATTCGTCTAAAGCGCGATCGAGACAAGAGTTAATTGTTTCTAAATGTTTTCGGGATGCTAACTCTGGAACAACTCCACCATAAAGCTGGTGTAAATCAATTTGAGACGATACAATACTACTCAAAACTTTACGATTATTTACAATAGCAGTTGCTGTTTCGTCACAACTTGTTTCGATTGATAAAATTGTTGCCATCCTTTGATAAGTTTATCTAAAAGAATAATTTTCTTTGTCTTGAAGCTTTGCTCTAGTAATTAAACGAGAGTAAGGTTTCTTCGGCGTCCAAGAAATATCTTGACGCTATTGTTGAAACACTATTATCTCCTGTAACAAAAGGAAACAAATTCATGAGAAGATTGTTTGCTTTAATTTTAGTCATTACCCTCTGGTTTAACTTTGCTCCTCCTGCATCCGCTGATGTAGCTGGACTGACTAAGTGCGCAGATAACCCTGCGTTCCAGCAAAAGTCCAAGTCTTATTTGAACACAACTGGTGACCCCAATTCTGGTGCGGCACGTGCTGAGCGTTACTCACAAGCTCTTTGTGGTCCTGAAGGCTATCCTCACTTAATTGTAGATGGTCGTTTATCTCATATGGGAGATTTCGCAATTCCAGGAATTCTCTTTCTTTATATCGCTGGATGGATTGGTTGGGCTGGACGTTCCTACCTAATCGCTATCCGTGATGAGAAGAATCCTGAAATGAGTGAAATCACGATTAATGTTCCTTTAGCAGTAAGTAAAATGTTAGCGGCGGCTACTTGGCCGTTGTTAGCTTTCACTGCTTATGCTAGTGGCAATTTAATTGCTAAAGATTCGGAAGTTCCCATTTCCCCTCGTTAGAAATAGTCTAGTTTTAATGGAGAATATTTATGGCCAAATTCTTGTCTTCGGCTCCAGTACTCCTTACGGCTTTGCTGGTTTTTACAGCAGGTCTCTTGATTGAGGTTAATCGTTTCTATCCCGATTTGCTTTTCCATCCTTAGTTCTATTAAGCTGGAAAAAATAGTCCCAGAAACGAATTGTAGGGCTTTTATTGTAGACTTTCAACTAAGTAACTCGTGATTTTTAAGGCAACTCTGTATTTCGTGTATAGTTTAGTCTTGTGATCGCGAGTTATTTGCTTTATTTTTCGAGGTGTGCCCAAGAAATAACCTCTTATCTTTTCCCTTTTACTTTTTTCTTTTTACCTATTTTACGTTGTTTTTTGAGAGCTGAATTAATCCAGTCACTCAAAGAATGGCTCATGGCTCCTGATTCTAAACCCAGCCATAAAGCAACTGTCTCTGCTGCATACTTATTAGTCATGAGCTCAATTCCTTGGAGGATAAACCTTTGCCAATTCCAAGGAAAGCCGAACAGTAATTGCGCGATCGCTACCAGAAAAATTGCGATCGCAAATACAATCAGCAAAAGATAGATTACTCTAATAACCGTGCCAATAATAAAGCCGTGGGAAAATAAGGAGCGGTGAGAGAAAAGTTTGCGATAGGGAAGCCAAATCCATCGTAGAGCCCCCCAACGTTTGTATTGTGCAGAATAGATATCAAGATCGGGGCCAAACATCAATCCACTAAAGAAAAAGCCACCTCCGGTTAGTAGAGTTACTTCCCCATTGCGAGTCACCAGATAGGTAGCAACCACAATCCAAGGAAAAATCCATAAAGTAATGCGATCGTGAGTGCGACCTGATGGCATAATTTTCTCAACGGTAACAAAATCAATAAAAGATATAAAAAGGAGCTAATAGTCAATAGCTAAGAGCCTTTCTGGTTAAGATCAACCGCCAATTTAGGTAATGAGATCTGAGTTTGTCAATTAAGAAATTTGTAGAGTTGTATCTTTTACTTAATAATTCCCTTGAGTAATCTCCAATCTTAACCATAAAATAAGCGAAGATAAACCAAGTAGAAACATATTCTATTTCATTTGAGGAATAAATTTATCATGCCAGTAACTGAGACTCAAGTTATCGTTGCAATCATCATCTCTTTATTTCCTGCTTTCTTGGCTTTGCGCCTGGGAACAGAACTTTATAAGTAAGTTGAGATTGTCAACGAAGGACATCTAAGGGATGAGGGATGAAGGATGAAGAGTAAACGATGAAGGATGAAGCGTTCAGACCCCCTAAAGGGTTTAACAGTATCTCTCCCATCTCTCCCATCTTCCTCATCTCCTGAAGCTTCCACTGTTCTCATCACTGTGTAATCTTCATGAACACCAGCTTATTTTAGATTGGCGACATTGCTAAAAAATTGCTAATCTGGAGTCTCAATTAGATTCCTGGTGGGGGATTTATGAAAACCCCGAATAGAAAAGTTAGCCATCAAACTACTTCAGAACCTAGTCGGCGTAAGTTACCAAGTCGCAGACTTAGGAATTATCCTGTAGGGCAAGGACTTGTAACAGAAATTAGTCTTAAGTTATTTTTTAGCTTCGTAATTGGCGCGACGGCGGTGGTTTCTGTGATGAGATTAGTGCCTTACCATCAAGCCCAAAAGGCCAAGTTAAAAGAAATTCGTTCCCAAGTAGAAGAAACGGAAAGAAGAGTCGAAGTTTTACGTAATCAACTCCATCGCAATTTTGATTCTGAGAAAACAAAAATTTTGATGGAAGAATATAGTCCTGCTATTAGACCCAATCGCAGTCGAGTATTTTTGGAAGAAGATCCCGAAAGCAATGAACAGTAAACTACTCATTCTTCGATTATGAGAATCAAATCACATCACAGACCAGGAATGCAATTCCACTTATCAGAAAAATGGGTTCCAACTTGTTCCCCGATAACCAAAATCAAACAATTGAGGATGGAGAATTTCAGCTAAGATTTCCGCTGAATCAACTAATCTAGGGCCTGGACGATTGAAATAGGCATTGCCGTCAACGATAAAAACTTTGCCATTTTTAACTGCTTTTAAGTTCGGCCAATTGGGATGCTGAATCAGTACTTGTGATTCTTTTTCCGTACGTTCTAGATCGAAGCCGCAGGGCATAATCACGATCGCGTCTGGATCAGCTTCGGTTAAAATTTCCCAAGAGAGATAGGTCGAATGTTCGCCTTTTACTCCTAAAACTGATTTGCCACCGGCAATTTCAATTAATTCAGGAACCCAGTTACCTCCTCCCATTAGTGGTTCAGTCCATTCTAGAGCCACAACAGTGGGTAAATTTTCTAGGGGTTTAATCTTTTCTGCGATCGCATTTATCCTAGCTTGTATTTTATTTAAAGCTGATTGAGCTGAGGCTCCCAGAGTTTGAGCCACTTTTTCAATATCTTGCCAGACTTCCTGTAGTAAATTGGGCTGTAATGAAATAACCTGAGGATGGGATTTAGTTAAACTCGCGATCGCTTTTTCTACCTCGGCAAAATTAACCGCACAAACATCACATTGATCTTGAGTGATAATATGAGTTGGTTGTAACTTCTCTAAGACATCAAGCTTAATCTGGTAAATACTAAGAGCTTGTTGCAGTAGAGTTTGTACATCCTTGTCTATCTGACCACTGTTGTTCTTGCTATTGACTGTAGCTTCGGTACAGACTGGTAAATCTTTAACTGAGGGAGGATAATCGCATTCGTGAGAGCGTCCCACTAAAGCATAAGTTAAACCCAAACAGTGAATAATCTCTGTAGCACTGGGAAGCAGGGAAACAATTCTGAGACTAGTTGTATTGCTCATAGGAAATTGCCTGATAGATTGGATGCTTTCATTATCATTCTAACTATTAACAAGATCGTGCAAGGCATCCTGCAATATTAGCGATCGCACTTTTCCCTTTCCCTGACAACACCACATATTACAGTATATTACTGTGACTCATTGTTGGTATCGAGACTATATAATACTTGTTTAATTCGTAATAAAATTCCTAGAGTAATTTGTTTTGTTAACCAATAGAGAATCGTTAAAATAATAAAGGTAATAAATATTACTAATAAAGGTTTTTTGGCAGTTAAGTCACTTATAGTTGCAGTTAATAAAATATCTGGTTTAGTAACTAAATCCCAGCTATTAAAGCGACGAAATCGCCCCAGGAAAATACCGATCGCGCATAGGGCATGAGTTATTATCTCGCTGGCAAAAATGAATTTTCTGGCACCTTGTTGCTTCAGATAATGACTTTGATTGATTAGCGAAATGACATAAGCTTCCCATCCGAGCAAGATCGCTAATGAATGAAGAGGAATAAAAATTAAAGTAGTAATCCAAATAGAGTAGCCCCCTCGAATTGCTTCAATTAAATGGATGATATCAGTTAGCAAATAAGGAGCATTGGGTAAAAAGGTAAAATAAACAATGAAAACGAGCCACCAAATTGGTGATCTCGAAGTGATCTGCTTCGTAGATCGCTTTTTACCGCGTCTTAGAAACAACAAAAAGCTAAGAATCAAAGGAATGAACGCCAAAAATAAATTCCAGACAATCCAACCACTATATTTATTAAATGCTTCAAAAGCATCAGCCAGTATTGATTCCATTGTATTGAGTACCTATGCAAAATTAATTACAAATAACATGATCGCGATCCAATAGTAAAAGATTACATAATTTCTAAGGATCGAGTCTCTTTAACCATTGTTCCCCAGTAGTTTGAATAACGCGAAGTCAAACCCAAACAAATCAGTAAGTTCGGAATTTCGTCAATCTTATTCAATGAGTCTTATGTTTGTGGTCTATTGTGATTAATTGAATAATGTTTATTGATAATTTACTAGTTTGTTTCAAGGGCTTATAGTTTTGGGCTTTGCTTACTCAAACCAACCTAAGAAAGAGACTAACAATATTTAATTGTCAGGTTTAATTTTTGTTAACTTCTTAGAACAGTCAATTCGATGGTAATTAAGATAAATCTTATGGATGTGCTGGAATAATACAACAGCCATTTTCCACTACTATCAATCATAGAGAAAAACTATGGAGCCTATTTCTCTTATTATTACAGCTTTATCTGGTGCTGCTGTTGCTGCTGTTCAAGGTGCTGCACATGGTATTTCTCAAGGTCTTACTCAAGGCAGTGCTCAAAAGGCTTACAATGACTTAAAAGCTTTGATTAAGCGTAAGTTTGCTGGTGAGCCGAAAGCAGAAATGGTTTTGGAAGAACATGAAACAGATCCGGAAACCTATGAAGCACCGCTTAAAAAGAAATTGGCTGAAGCTGGTGCTGATAAAGACAAGGAAATTATCAAAGCAGCTCAAGAATTATTGAAACAGTTAAAACCCGAAGAATCAAAAGCAGGTAAGTTCAATGTGGTTTTTCAAGGTGAAGCTAAGGGAGTTCAAATCGGAAATAACAACACACAAACAAATACATTTGGCTCTTAGTTGCTGGAGAATCTAAATGGCTGAAGATAATCCTAAATACAATGCAAGGTTTGAAGCTCAAGCAGAGGGTTTTGCGGTTGGTGATCACAACATTATTTATAACTATTTCGGCTATAGAGAAGAAGTAAAAGTTGAACCTGATGATGATAATCTTCCCTGTCCTTATCGAGGTTTATATCACTTCAATCCTAACGATGCTGAGTACTTCTTTGGAAGAGAAGTTTTTGTAGAAGAATTATTTAAAGCAACTCAAACCCGTAATTTCATTCCTGTGCTTGGTGCGTCGGGAAGTGGGAAATCTTCGGTGGTTTTGGCGGGATTAGTACCAAAACTAGAACAAGAAGGTCATTGGAAATTTACTCACTTTCGTCCTGGTTCAGATCCTTTTCATGCTCTAGCTTTAGCACTTGTTCCTCTGTATACTCCTGAATTGGATGATACTGATAAAATCGCTCAAGCAAGAAAACTAGCTAGCTACTTGAATGATAATACTGTTGTCCTTTCTGATGTTTTTACCAAAATTCAACAAAATCACTCCAATCATCGATTACTTTTGATTGCGGATCAGTTTGAGGAACTCTACACTCTATGTGAAGAGAAAAGCCGTCATCGTTTTCTTGATATTTTATTAGACAGCATTCACTCTCCCCTTTCTCAGACTAATTCTCTAGTCTTAGTGACAATGATGCGGGCAGATTTTTTAGGCAATGCTCTTTCCTATCCGACTTTTGCAGATCTGTTGCGCACGGCTGATGTCAAAATCAGATCCATGAATCGAGAGGAACTTTGTTCTGTTATCGAAAAGCCTGCCCAAAAGTTAGGAGTGACATTTGAGGCGGGACTGGTAGAACGAATTCTCGATGATGTAGAAGATGAGCCAGGAAATTTACCTTTGCTAGAGTTTGCTTTGACAGAGTTGTGGAACAAGCGAACGAGTAAACAATTAACTCACAAAATATATGAAGAAATTGGTCAGGTAGAAGGTGCTTTGGCTCGCCATGCTGACGAAAAATATGGCAATTTGACTAAGGAAGAACAGGATCAAGTACGGCGTATTTTTCTTCAATTGGTGCGTCCAGGTGAGGGAGCAGAGGATACCAGACGAATCGCGATGAAGACGGAATTAGGGGAGCAAAGTTGGTCTTTGGTAAAACAACTGGCAGATGCTCGGTTGGTGGTAACAAGTCGCAATTCGACAGAACAAGAAACGGTAGAGATAGTCCATGAAGCTCTTATCCATAATTGGGGAGAACTTCGGCAATGGATGAATACAGATCGGGTATTTAGAGCTTGGCAAGAGCAATTGCGATCGGCAAAGAGACAATGGGAAGCAACTAATCAAGATCCTGGTTCCTTGTTGCGGGGCGCAGCTTTAGCAGAAGCAGAAGAAAATCTGACCGAACGTCCAGAAGACTTAATTTCTGAGAAAGTATTTATTGAGGAGAGTATTCAAGAACGAGATCGCCTGGAACGAGAGAAGGAAGAACTTCGAAAGCACGAATTGAGGCAGACTCTTAGGAACGTATTTGGCACAACAGCAAGTTTAATCATCACATTGGTAGCTGTCTTTGCTGGGTTTAAATGGAGAGAAGAACAAATAGTTCAAATTAATCTTTTGAATGCCACATCACCACTCCTCTTAAGATCGAATAAAGAGGTCGATGATTTGAAGGCGATCAAACAAGCCTTACAGACAGAAAAAAAACTTAAGCAGATGTTCTTGCCAGATGCTAAGCTACGCGCTCAAGCAAAAGCAACATTGCACAAAGTAGTTTATGGAGTGAGAGAACGGAATCGCTTGGAAGAACATAAAGACGATATTATAGGCCTTGGTATTAGCACAGATGGCAGCAAAATTGCTAGCGTTGATAGCAGCGGAATCATCTGCTTGTGGGACAACTCAGGCAAACTGTTGGCTAAATTCCAAGGTTCTCAAGGAAATATTCACAGTGTAAGTTTTAACCCTGATGTCAGTTTACTAGCTACCATTGATTCCCTTACTAATCCTGATGGAAGTTTTCCAGGAGATCCAAATAAGCGCGTTTTTACCTTGCGTTTATGGAACTTAAAAACTCAAAAGCAGGATATTGAATTACGCAAACCTGGAGGTTGGGCTAGGGAAGTAGCCTTTAGCAAGGATGGCAAGCAACTTGCTACTTGGGGCTATGATCGAGATCGTAATCGTGTTGAGAACTGGTGGAACTTATCGGGTCAACCAATACCCCAAAACCAATTTAAAGGAGAACCGCAATTCTCGATGCCTAAGAAACTTCGTAGTACTGATGGTAAGATCGCAACTGCTCAAGAAGACAAAGTCTCCTTGAAAGACTCGTCTGGTCAAGAGATAGCTCAAATCGAAACAAATCACGATTTTATTTCTAGCTGGGTTTTCAGCCCTGATGGCAAACAGCTAGTTACCACAGGAGACAGAAACGTTAGCTTGTGGGACTTGTCGAGCAAACATTTGGCCAAATTTAAAGATCATCGTTCAACCTTCAAGATGATTTTTAGCCCTGATGGCAGCTTATTAGCTAGCAGTGATACTAGTTATGAAAATGAAGATGTCGATCCTGTTCGATTTCCTATGGGAATAGGACGAGACAATGCTATTAGCTTATGGAACTTGCAAGGTAGAAAGTTGGGGGAAGTACCAAGGAATCAAGGTAACAGAAGCCCGTTAAACTTTATGATTAGCCCCGATAACCAGCGACTGGCGATCGCAGAAGCAGATGGCACTGCCCGCTTGTGGGACTGGAAGAATAGGCAGCAGATAGCAGAATTCCAAGAGCCTTTAGGTTCCTCGCTCGTAGGTGTCAGCTTTAGCGGGGAGCGCAGTTTAATAGTAACCAAATCAGGAAACAGCACTGTTCAATTGTGGAACTGGGAGGGCAAACAATTAGCCCAGTTCCAAGATACTCAAAGCCAAGTTTATCAGGTAATTCTTAGTCCCGACGGTAGCAAAATTGTTACGGCTGGAAATGATGGTTTCCGCTTGTGGAACTTAGATGGCAAACAAGTGGCAAAATTCAAAGCTACTCTAGAAAAGTCTGAGAGAATTATTCTAAGTCGCGATGGTAGTTCAGTAGCTATCAATGGAAAAGATGGCGTCCGCGTGTGGGACTGGGAGGGCAAACAAGTAGCTCAATTCAATTTTATCGAGGGTGCAAGTTTTAGCTCTGATGGTCGCTTACTGACTGGTACTAGCGGTTATTCCGGCACTACTCGCGTGTGGGACTTAAAGAGCCAGCAGTTGGTGGCGGAGTTTAATGGTAATGGTGTCTTCGATGTTCAATTCAGTCCCGATGGTAAGTTACTGGTTATCGTCGGAAACGATGGTTCCCCTACATTATGGCGGTTTGAATCCCTCGATGAGCTGATGGTAAAGGGTTGCAATTGGGCACGGGACTATTTGGAGAATAACCCCAATGTTAACGAGAGCGACAGACATCTCTGCGACGGGATTGATCTGAGTGAATGAGAATTCTTGAGTGACATAACATCTCCATTAGCTAAAAAGTTATATAGAATTGGATTGGATTCTGAATACTGAATCAGTGTTCTATTGAAGTTCAAGTCCCCATTAGAGGATTAAATGGACAGGAAGGAAATCTTATTACTAAATGGCAAATTGATCGCGGTAAAACTATACCAAGATTGATTAGTATCCGCAAAAGAAGCATTATTTTTTATCAAAAATCGGACTAGAGAAGATTTGGATAATGATAGGATGTTGTCTTTAGCTCTAGTCAGATTAATTGAAATCATGGGCGAAGCTGCTAATCATGTTTCTGAACCTTGCCAAGTCAAATATTATAAAATACCTTGGCGACAAATTATCGGTATGAGAAATCGTATTATTCATGCTTATTTTGATATTGATTTAGATATTATCTGGCAAGTAGTAACTCAAGATTTAGGTTCAGTTTTAATTGAGGTTGAAAAGGCAATTCAAGAACTAGTGCCGCTGCGCGAAAGTCAAAAGTCAAAAGTCAAAAGTTTTTCATAGTAAGGGTTTCAAGCTTTTTTAATGGTTGTTATATTTACGCCAACGTCCACTAGAAACGTGAATTATTTTTTAGTATTTTATTTTGTAGCTAAACGAAACAAAAGAAACTGAGTAACTTGATCCTCACTAAAATTATTATCACTGACAAGGATTAAACTATTGCTACCATCAGGTAAACGAGGGCCAAGAGACATTCCTTCGAGATTATCAAGGTAAATCCCTAAACCTTGCAGATCTAAAAGCAATTCTTTATTCAGAGGTTGGACATTAGAAATATCTTTGAGACTATCGATAGTGTAAGTATCACTGGCATTGCCCGCCACTACTTGAAAGATTTTAGCTCCTGCGCCAGTAAAACCAAAAGTACGTTCTAAACTAAGAAAATAGCCCTCTCGATCGAGAGTGAGTAATTCTGTTAACCCATTGGAAATATCTTCGGGATCATCTGGTTCTAGTAAATACAAATGTTCAGCAACAACAATCGGTTGCCCAATAGGATTAACTACATAATGTAAGAAGCGAATTCTGGCACTTTCCTCTTCGGCTAGATCTTGAATTAATGATGATTCAGTAGCGGTAAATAATCTAAAGGGATCTTGGGGTAAGCCTACTGCTTTGATAGCGAGAGATTCAAAAGCCAGATTTTGTTGAATTCCTTGATTATCTTCCGGAAAATATTTTGGGGATAAGGGTACTGTAGATTTTTGCTTTCCTGTTTGTAAATCGAACTCGGCGATGAAGGGATTAATATTGTTCTCAGGATTTCCTTCACTAGAAATAAATACTGTACCTCTAGGAGATAGGGCAATTCCTTCTGGATCAATCGTCCCTTGAGAGAAGAGATTACCATTTTGATCTTTGAGGAACGTGACCTTTTCTACTGTTAGATTATCAATTGAAATTTCATTACTAGGAGTAGTTTGCAGATTTAACTTCATCGTATAAAATCGCGCAGCTTCCCGTTGACTACGATCATCCGATAAAACGTAAAATAGATCTGAGGCTTGGTCATACGCGATCGCAGATAATCCCCCGACTGTGGTATCTTCAAAGGTAGTTTGGGGTAATTCGTAACTATCGAGAAATTCTAAAGATAGATCGATGAACATTCTATCTTGCGCCGTTACCCGAGGCGGTAGGCTACAAGCGGTGACGGAAAATAATATAATCAGGTAGCATAAGGAACGAATTAGAGGCAAGCGGAAAACATTCATTATGTTAGGGAAACTATGAGCTTGGAGATACAGTCTTAATCTTAAATCGAGAAGGAGCTTTTAAGTACTGAGGCAAAATTTTTTACGCATTTTTTCCCTAACATCTAATATCTAACACCTATCGACCCTCGATAATTTATTTTGAACTACTAATTACTATTAATCAAGTGTTAAGCGATCGCATTTTTTCGGCAATTATCAAAAATTCAACTATAGTGCTACTAACCATGCTGGGCATTATGGTTCCTACTAATCTTAACCAGAAAATAGTTCTTGCCCAAACAGATATTTTCGATCCTTTAGCCACTCCTCAAGAAGATCCTTTATTACCTCCATTAAATGTTGACAGAGAGTTAACAGAATTAGAAAAAAGACGAATTAAAAATGCCATTGCTGAGATAGATAAAGAAGCAAGCAATCAATTAGCTCAAAGAAATCTTGAACCAGCTTTTCAACTTTGGTTTCGAGAATTAAGATTACAAAGAGCCTTAGGAAGAAACGAAGAAATTACCGACTTGGGAAGGATTGGCGCGATCGCATGGCAAGAAAATCGTAGTGAAGAGTTACGAACTATCGCCCGACGCTTAAGTGTTATTGAACAAGAAATAGCAAAAGATAAGGAGCAGGATTTAGAATTATTGAATAATTTAGCAACTGCTTACCAACAAGTTCGTTATCTAGATCGCGCTGTCAATATTTACGAACAAATTTTATCAGCAGTTCGTCAACAAGATAATCCCGCCTCCGCAGAAAAAATTCTGGTAATTTTAGGAGAACTTTATCTGGCAAAATTTGATTATCCCCAAGCAGGAACTGTTTATGAAGAGTTATTGGCTAGTACGCCCCAAGATACCCAACATATTATTCCCGATAAACCCGATCAACAGGAAAATTATTTATTAAAATTAATTGATATTTACAATAGTTCTACACAACCAGAAAAAGCAATTATTGTCAAAAAACAACTTGTTCAAAAATATTCTGATCAAGAGCGATTAGAACAAATAGCCAGTCTTAAAATTTCCCTTGCCAAAGATTACCTAGCAACAAATCAACTAGAATTAGCCCAGCAATCTTACCAAGAAGCTTTCGTTTTAGCTCGAAATTTACAACAAATTGCCCTAGCCAATGAAGCCCTAGAAAAATTAGCTATTCTCCATCAAACCAATAATCAATTAACATTGGCTACCCAAACCTATCTACAACTATTTGAGATTCAAGAACAGGCCAATAATGCCTATGCAATGCTAGAACTCTGCGATCGCTTAGGAGCGCTTTATTTATTACAAGATGATTACGATAACGCCTTAGATTTTTATAGTCGAGGGTTGGAAATTGCCCAATTACTTAACTATCGTAGAGATTATTTCCAAAATCAAATCAATCAGGTTAATCAACAACAAAAGAATCTATCGTTGTAATAGTCACTCCGAGACCACTACTTATGATGTTTGTATTTAAATGTTTAACCAAATATTGAGTTTTCCGAGTTAGTTTTACTACCGTAGTTTAATTGCGCTGGTGTCGAATTAATGAGCTCGCCAAAGGTTTGCAAAAAGCTACAAAACTTATAGTTTCTTCTTCTATTCTTGGTAAAGATGAGGTCAAAGTTAAGAGCTTTAACCTAGTAGCAGATTTACTAGACAAAGCTGTACAATCTTTGACATAATGTCAAGGAAAATAGGGAAATGCGACCAGGAGAATTTGCCAAACGAGTCGGTGTCAGCGTTAAAACCCTTCATCGATGGGATGAAACAGGAAAGTTGCCAGCTAAAAGAACTCCATCGGGACATAGATATTACACAGAACCAGATTTAGCTGTAGCTCTGGGAAATGAGATCTCAAAACCGAAAAGAAAAGTTGTAGTTTACACTCGCGTATCATCTTCAGCCCAAAAACCAGAATTACAAAATCAAGTTCTGGCGATGGAACAATTTTGTTTAGGGAAAGGTTTGGTTGTAGATGAATGGATCGATGAAGTTGGAGGTGGGTTAAACTTCAAGAGAAGAAAATTTCTCAAGCTAATCTCAAGCATTTTATCGGGAGAAGTCGAGATCCTAGTAGTCGCTCATAAAGATCGTCTGTGCCGTTTTGCTTATGATTTTGTCGAATACTTAGCTTAAGAAAATGACTGTTCAATTATTGTGGTTAATCAGCCATCATCATCACCGCAACAAGAACTTGTTGAAGATTTACTTTCAATTGTTCATTGCTTTTCATGCCGTCTTTATGGGCAGAGAAATTACAAGAAAAACTTAACAAAAGATTTAAAACAAAATCTTGACATAAATACCCAAAAGATTACAAAATACCAGAAAGTTCAGTGTTAAAAAAGATGCTTCTGGGATTTCGTACCAAGTTAAAACTCAATGGGAGACAGCGTAAGCTAATGGCGCAACACGCGGGATACTCCCGTTGGATTTATAACTGGGGATTGGCGACTAAAATTAAGCTATACCAAGAAGGAATCAAGATTAAAACTACTGAACTTAAAAAATTCTATACCAATCATGTCAAGCCAAATTATCCTTGGCAGAGTAGTTTATCTTCTCGGGTTTATCAATTTGCTTTTCGAGATTTAGATACTGCCTACTCGAGATTTTTTAAGGGTTTAGGGGAATTTCCCCGATTCAAAAAAAAAGGCATCAACGATAGTTTTACTATTGACGCAGGAGGTAAACTGATCCGAGTAGGTGGAACGAGAATCAAGTTACCATTTATCGGGTGGGTTAATAGTTTTGAGGGATTACCTCATACTTCAGTCAAAAAAGTAACTATCAGCAAGCAGGCTGGAGATTGGTATCTTAGTTTGGCCTTTGAACAAGTACGAGAAAAACCACAACTAAAAAACGAAACTATTGGAATTGATTTAGGAATATCTGATTGGGCTTATTTAAGTAATGGTGAGGTTTTTCCCTCATTAAAACCTTATCGCCAACTACAGAAAAAACTCTCTCGACTACAATATCTGAATCGTCATAAAGTTGTGGGCTCATCTAATTGGTACAAAGCACAGTTAAAGATAGCTAGATTGCATCATCGAATCAGTAATATTCGTCGTGATTATCTCCATAAAATGACCAGCTATATTGCTAAAACTTGGTCCAAGATTGCTATTGAGGACTTATGTGTTTCTGGGATGTTGGCTAATCACAAATTAAGTAAAGCTGTTGCCGACCAAGCATTTTATGAGTTTCGTCGCCAACTCGAATATAAATGTCCGTTATATGGTTCAGAATTAGTGATCGTTGATCGTTGGTTTCCATCGAGTAAAACTTGTTCTAATTGCCAAAATATCAAACAAGATTTAAAACTATCTGATAGATGGTTTAATTGCACTGAATGCGAGACCCATTTACCTCGTGATTTTAATGCGAGCATTAATTTAGCTCACTATGCGGACGGCTTGTCCGTGAAAGCTTGTGAAGTAGATAACGCCGACGTTACTATTATGAAGCAAGAAGTAATCAACAGATAATCTAGATTGTCTAGTTTTGTCTAGGAATTATAAAGCAGTTATATAAAGTAATAACTCGACTGTTGTATTTTGAATTTCGCGCACCGAGAAGCGAAGCTCGTCGAAATCGCTGACTGTCTTCAAACAACCTCTAGCTTTTTTAACTTTTGTATTTCCTTATAGCGATCGCTTTGCTTTGTTTGCCACAGATCATAGTTAGTCTGCATTTTTAACCAAGATTCCGCAGAACCACCTAAGATCCTTTCTAGCCTCAATGCCATATCAACACTTACTGAACTTTTTCCTGAGACTAGACGCGAAAAGGTTGGCGCTGATACACCTAATGCCTCTGACACAGTTCTCAGACTCATCCCAGATTCTTTTATGTATAGTTCCTTGATCACTTCCTCAGGATGCATTGGGTTATACATTGCCATTAATGATAATCCTCATAATTAAGTACATACACATCTCCATCTCGAAACTCAAATGTTAATCGCCAGTTTCCTAATCGCCAGTTTCCAGGTACTGATATAGCATAACGATCTTTATATTCCCCTTTTAATTGATGTAGATTAAACCCTGGCCGATTTAGATCATCTTTGCAGACTGCTGCGTCTAAGATAGTTAGCTGCAATCGAAGTCGCTTCGCATGCTTAAACTGTATTCCTGATGTATTTCCAGTTTCATAAAACTTGCTTAAGCCTTTATGCTTAATGCTTTTAATCATTTATTAACCGGTTGGATTGTTAGATATTATTGTAACTCGGTACGCATCACACATCAAAACTAATCCAAATCACAAAAATCGAGTAATAGAGAATAAAACCTCATATTTCTTCTTTCCTCACAAGTTCTTCAAGATATTTTCTTATAAAGAAGATGGCTAGGTAGGCTTATTTCTATAAGTAAAGATTAGTGTTCTGAAGCTTCAAGCAGACGGGAGGATAGGCATGAAAGCAGCCGACATTATGACCAAAGAAGTTTTGATGATTAACAGTGCAGCAACAGTAGCACAAGCGATAGCATTGATGCAACATAAGAAAATCCGTTCTCTAATTGTCACTCCTGATGACGAGGGGGATGCCTATGGCATTGTCACCGAAACAGATATTGTTTATGGAGTGACAGCAAGGGGAAAAGACCCCGAACAAGTCAGGATTCACCAGATCATGACTAAGCCTTGTGTGTTCGTTAATCCCGATCTGAGTATTGCCAATGTTGCTCGACTATTTGCCGAAACTGGGATTCAAAAAGCACCAGTAATTAAAGACCAACTACTGGGAATCATCTCGGTAACTGATATTCTGATGAAAATCAAAGTGGCTCCAATATCTTCTAGGGATATTCTGTCACAAAGAATCGGTGAAGCTCTTTTGCATAGTCGTGTCTGCCGTGATCCAGAAGAACAAATAGCCCAAGAATCTGAAATTGCTTGGGACGTACTCGAAGAACTACAAGCAGAAAGTAATACTAATCAGATGATTAACATTTAGCAAGGTTTTTGCTTATTTACGAGATTTATTTCTCGAAGTTAATTAGCAATTGCGATCGCCGGAAAGATTCAGGAGTCGAGAGCAATCATTAATTGAGAGAGATAGGGAAGATAGGGTAGTGTGCGAAGACAAAGGGGAAAATGAGAACACAAAAAACTTAATTCCCCCCACCCTTCCTTGTCCACCCCTTCTCCCCACACTCTCTACCTTCTAGTCAATCAAGAAAGATCTGAGTGTAGCCACTTCCTTAAACAGATTTTTGAGTGAAAAAATTACTTATTCTCCAGACGATGCCAAATTTAGAATCGCCTCAAGGAAATAATTTTGAAGAAATTGAACATACTGCTGATTGGGCTTATCGAGTTCGAGGGAATAATTTAGCCGAATTATTTATTCAAGCTGCTCAAGGTTTATATAATCTCGTGGGAATGCAATTAACGACCGAAGCTAAGATAACTAAGTTCATTCAACTGCAAGGAATCGATCGCGAAGCTCTTTTGGTAGCCTGGCTCAATGAATTACTATATTTACATGAAAGTGAAGGTTTAGGATTCGAGCAATTAGAAATCCAAGATCTCGATCAAACAAGCTTACGAGCCAAGGTTACTGGTGCCTCTACTCAACAATGGCTCAAGGATATTAAAGCCGTAACCTATCACAATTTAGCGATTCGTGAGACAGCATCTGGGTTAGAAGTCACGTTAGTATTAGATGTGTAAGGAAAAAAGTAGTTGCAATATAATAACTATGCCTCCACTAAACCTTGCAGAAGGAGGGTAAATGAAGATTAGAAAACAAGATTTACAGCGCATCGATGATTATGTTTGGGCCATTCCGACATCTTTCCTTCCAGAAATGAAGATCCCCGTCTGGATCTTTGCTGACGAAGAATTATTGGAAGATGCCCTCGGAGATTTATCCCTGACCCAGGGAGTTAACGTTGCTTGTCTCCCTGGCTTGGTAGGACATGTAGCGATCATGCCCGATGTTCACCAAGGCTATGGGATGCCTATCGGTGGTGTAATGGCAGCAAAAGTCCCAGAGGGCATTATTTCGCCCGGTGCAGTCGGTTACGATATCAACTGTGGGGTCAGGGTTTTAGCCTCAGCCATTGAATATCAGAGTGCGATACCTTATTTAAATGATTTAGCTAGCACTTTATATCGTAACTGCCCCAGTGGAGTGGGAAAAGGTGGTAGTCTGCCTCTTTCTGTCGAGGAATTTGAGCGCGTTTGTCGTCAAGGTGCGCGTTGGGCATTAGATAGAGGTTATGCTAGCAAAGAAGATTTAGAGAGAACAGAAGAGTTCGGCTGCTTGGAAGGAGCTGACCCAGATCAGGCTAGTGAAAGAGCAAAAAAAAGAGGCAAAGGTCAATTAGGTACCCTAGGAGCAGGTAATCACTTTCTAGAAATAGATCTGGTTGATCAGGTGTTGGATTCTGAAGCGGCAGCAGTTATGGGGTTAGAAAAAGGTTGTCTAGCGGTGCAGATTCACTGTGGTTCTCGTGGTTTTGGACATCAAATCTGTACTGATTATGTTCAGGATTTTCAATGGGCAGTGATTAACTATGGCATTAAATTACGCGATCGCGAATTGGTCTGCGCCCCCTTCGATTCTCCTGAAGGACAGGCTTACTTAGCAGCGATGAAAGCTGCAGCAAACTATGCTTTTGCTAATCGTCAGGCGTTAGCCTATCATGCACGACGTAGTTTCCAAGAGGTATTTGGTTCTCAAATCGGAGCCGAACCATTACGCCAAGTTTATGATATTGCCCATAATATGGCGAAAGTTGAAACGCATTACATTGAAGGAGCTGAGCAAACCGTTTGTGTCCATCGCAAAGGAGCAACCCGAGCCTTTGGCGCAGGATTCGCGGGGTTGCCAGTGGAATATCGTCCTTTGGGTCAACCTGTTCTGGTTCCCGGTTCCATGGGCACTGAAAGTTGGATTCTCCTGGGAACCAAAGCTAATGAAGAACTATCTTTTGGCTCAAGTTGTCACGGTGCGGGACGGGTCATGAGCCGCCGACAGGCAAAACGTACCATTAGAGGCGATCGCCTGAGAGAACAATTAGAACATGAAGGGATTAACATCCGCGCTGGCTCTATGCCTGGATTAGCAGAAGAAGCTCCCCAAGCCTATAAAAATGTCAGCCAAGTAGTAGAAACAGTTAGCAAAGCTGGGATTGCCCATAAAGTAGCTCGTTTGCGTCCCGTAGCGGTTGTTAAAGGCTAAGGTTCGGCTTTATGATTTGTTAGATTATGTTAAACAAAACTGCTACCTAATTTATCCTAATTTATTTGACAACCAATATGGATTTATTGCGATCGCTACCTATTGGACTTTATTTAGAAAAACCTGTTACTTGGTTACACAAAATTGACCCCAGAATCAAACTGATCTGGTTGATGACTTTTCTGCTCGCTCCATTACTAGCTAATCCTTTTTGGCGTTTGGGTCTTTCTGGGTTGTTAATAATCTTGACTTTCTCGGCGGCAATTCCCCTGCGAGTATGGCGGCAGCAGATGGGATTATTACTAACCATATCTTTGTTTATTTTAGTTCTGACCGCTTTTGCTCCTGATGGTTTGGCAATTAGCCATCAACCCCGACTTCCAGCTGAAGATTTCAATTTACCACAACCGACAAACTATCAATATGTATTACAGGATCTAGGTCGATTTACCGTGACTCGCCGTTCGTTAGATGTCGCAGTACGGATTTCGACCTTAGTTTTCACCTTAATTTATAGTACTAACCTTTATTTGCTCACTACTGCGCCGGAAGAAATTACCGCTGGATTGGAAGATTTGATGAGTCCTCTACGTCGGTTAAAAATACCAGTAACAGAAATTGCGCTTACTTTGACTTTATCTTTACGGTTTATTCCCCTGGTATTAGAAGAAGTGCAAAATCTGTTTCGTTCTGTGCGGACTAGAGCTATTAATTGGAAAAAATTGGGAATTCGAGGCAGTTTACAGGTTTGGTTAATTGTCGTTGAGAAACTCTTAGAAAATCTTTTGATGAGAGCTGAGCAAATTGCGATCGCGATGGATATCAGAGGTTTTACTAGCCCCAATAAACATCAAGTTCAATGGCATCAACTACGCTTACGTTGGCGAGATTGGTTAGCTCTAGGCTGTTTAATTCCTTTTTGGATAGCTCGTATTGCGATCGGTGGTGTGTTTTAATAGTAGCTTGTGACTCGACTCAGGCAATGCTTTTACTGATGCTCACTTGTTCAAAGGAATTTACTATAGATCCTTCACCAAACTATCTCTTTTGCTGCACTGATTATGAAACCCATACCAAGTCAGCGGTACTCCGCCGTAAAACGACGGAGCCTGCGCTGACCGCATTCCGCGGTCATTTTTTCAGCCTCTCTGTTCGCCACAACTTCCCAAGTCTCTAACCAACGATCTGCAATAATCATCCTCATCTTCTCCAGTTGCCACTGAGCTACTTTCTGTTTGTGATTACTTTTTGATTTACTCATTATTCAACTCCCTGTTTAGAGACAAATATCGTTATCAAAGCTAGTCCAAGATTACTCAATGAATATCAACAACTAAACCAAAAACAAGTTCTGGCATCACGTCCTTAGGTTCAGCAATTTGTTCTGACTACTTATTAAATCTATTACTCAAGCTGCAAACTTTTCCTAATAGCAGACAAGAAGCTATCGATGTGGCAGATGAGCGTTAACTAACTTTGGGGTCTTTACGCACAAGTCCAATATACCTTGATCTAATATTTATTGCAAATAATTATCAATAATTTCTTTGTTACTATAACCGGGACTAGTTGAAAAATACCTTCAACAGTTGCCGCTCATCAGTGCTTGCCAAGACTAATTCATCGGCAAAGGGAATCCCTTCAGAGTAGAGAGCATAACTAGCTTGTCGCAAAATTTCTTTTTTAAAGTAGTGAAATATCACTATAGCGATAACAATGCTGACAATAGTCAGGAATCTCACCTTGACTATGTTTGACTCGAAATTCCTGATATTGAGGCGAATTCCAAATTTCAGCAAAATCTTGTTCGAATACATTACCCATTGTGGCAGTATCAGCATCTGCTAGAACAGAACAGGGAATCACATCTCCATTTGACGAAACATAGGTAGAACCCCATGGCCAGGGACATTTTTTATTTTTAGTTAAATAATTACCATTATAAATACTTAAGTTTACACAAAGTTTTTTTGCCGTTTTTTGAGCTTTTTCAATTGCTTGCTTTAGTTCTTCGGCATAAGGGGATACCTTATTGGCATCAATATGCTGAGCCATTTCGGCTTTACCCCAATCATTAAGGAAAGTTTGAATCGTCAAATGACTTAAACCTAGTTCTTTTACCAACTTAACTACTTTTTCAATCTGATGTAGATTTTTTTGATTAATTACCATCCAGGCTTGATAATTGCTTGAAGTGCCATTTTGGCCTAGCATTTCGGTGAATTGTTTAATATTTCGGCAAACTACATCAAAACGACTACCCACTCTAATATTTTCAAATACCTCTGCTGATGCGCCATCGATACTAAAAATGATATCAGTATCTTTTAAGTTGGCTAAGGATTCTGCCTTAGAACGATCCATCAAAGAGCTATTAGTTACAAAGCTCATATGAATTCCGGCACTCTCTCCTAATGACAACATTGTGATTAGGTTTTTATTGAGTAAAGGCTCTCCCATACCCTGTAATTTAATTTTTATCAGATGGGGAAGTGCGGCAAGTATTCTATCAAAATTTGATAAACTTAAATGAGCTGTATTTTTATCCCATGTAGTTACTTGGCAGTGGGGACATCTGAAATTGCAGTTGTTTGTTGGTTCTATGTCTACAACTACTGGCATAAAAGGAATTTTTTTTAACTTGAATTGGTAAGCAATTTTTAAACCTAAATAATTGACAATTGCACCTGGTTTTTTAAGCAAGTTAAAAAATAGTTTAAAATATTTGGCCTTGATCTTCAAAATTTTTGATACTCCTTTTTAAGGAGAAGGGAATTTGGCAAAATTAATCGAACCTTTCTGACAATATTATCAGTCGAGTGCCTCTTTGTAATATAATTTGCTATATTGATAATTAATTCTGTCTAAACTGTTAAGTTATTTGACCGCTGACTACAAGAACAAAAATTCTTCTGGTTTTTGCTATATGAGATCGGCTACGGGGTGTGATGTCATGAAGTTAATAACCCCTTTAAGATAGCCACACAACT
Organism: Xenococcus sp. MO_188.B8; assembly: GCA_030065615.1. GTDB lineage: Bacteria > Cyanobacteriota > Cyanobacteriia > Cyanobacteriales > Xenococcaceae > Xenococcus. Next base: position 49,834 of record JASJDR010000039.1, read on the forward strand.
CAAATCATTATTTATCGATGAAGTAGAAAGCCCGTATGCGTTTACGCTACGGGTATGTCACAAGGTAATGAAGGGAAATTAAGAGCAATAACTCTAAATCTCAGCTTGGTTTAATTCTCCGACTATGGGAGTAAAAAAGCTAATAACTTAGAGCTTATAGCTAATCACAAAGCGATTTTACTATTCCCACTCGATAGTTCCAGGAGGTTTAGAAGTAATATCATAAACGACACGATTGACACCTTTGACTTCATTGACAATTCGATTGGAAATAATTTCTAACAGTTCATAAGGAACCTTTGCCCAGTCAGCAGTCATGCCATCTTCACTAGTGATAAAGCGCAACACGATAGGATGGGCATAGGTGCGCTTATCGCCCATTACTCCCACACTACGAATCGGCAGCAGGACAGCAAAAGCTTGCCAAAAATCATGATACATCCCCTGTTTGGTAATTTCATCTCGCACAATGAAATCAGCATCCCGCAAAATATTCAGTCTTTCAGCTGTTACTTCTCCAATAATCCTAATAGCTAATCCTGGCCCCGGGAAGGGATGACGACGGACAATTTCTTCTGGTAAACCAATAGAACGAGCCACATTACGAACTTCATCTTTAAATAGTTTACGTAATGGTTCAACCAGTTTGAAGCGAAGATTTTCTGGTAAACCGCCTACATTATGATGGCTTTTGATTTTAACTGCCACCCTTTCCCCAGTTTTGGGATCGACATTGGTATTTGCCGATTCAATTACGTCGGGATAGAGAGTCCCTTGGGCTAAATAGTCAAAAGGCCCTAATTTTTGGGATTCTTCTTCAAATACATTGATAAATTCATGTCCAATCAGACGACGCTTTTTCTCAGGATCGGTAACATCTTTCATTTTCTCTAAGAAGCGCTTGCGAGCCATGACATATTCGACAGGAATTTTAAACTGTTTATCGAAAATTTCGACTAATCTTTCTGGTTCACCTTTGCGCATAAAGCCTTGATCGATGAACATACAGGTTAGTTGATCGCCAATGGCACGGTGTAAGAGAAAGGCTAGGGTCGAAGAATCGACACCACCCGATAAGGCTAACAATACTCTCTTATTTCCTACTTTGGCACGAATTTCGCGGATCGATTCTTCAACAAAAGCTTCAGTGGTCCAAGTGGGTTCACATTCACAGATATGATAAACAAAATTACGTATTAGAGCGATTCCGCATTCAGAATGAACTACTTCGGGATGAAATTGAACTCCAAATAGTTTTTTATCGGGATTAGCGATCGCAGCACAGGGAGTATTATCGGTATGGGCTAAAGCATCAAAACCAGCAGGAAGTTGAGTACAAGAATCACCATGACTCATCCACATGGTAGAACCTTCTTCGACATTAGTCAGCAAATCTGTAGGATCATCAATAAATAATGATGCTTTGCCATATTCAGCTTTGGTCGCTCTTTCTACTGAACCTCCCAACTGCTTGACCATAAGTTGCATTCCGTAGCATACTCCCAAAATGGGAATTCCTAAATCCCAGATTTTTGGATCGCATTGTGGTGCTTGATCATCGTAGACAGAATTAGGCCCACCTGAAAGGATAATTCCTTTAGGATCGAGATTTCTTAACTGTTCTGCGGTCGTGCGATAAGAAATAACCTCTGAATAAACTTGGGTTTCTCGAATACGACGAGCAATTAATTCAGAATACTGAGAGCCAAAGTCAATAATCGCGATAGTTTGACGATTAAAGCTATTTTTCTGTTGTGATCCAACCTCTGGAGAGAGTGCAACTGATTGAGTCTGCATGGTTAATATTCTGGGAATAATTGATGTAGATTTACAAGTAAAAAATAGTTACAAAATTTGAACTGTTTCTTCTCAATTCATCGTTAATGAGTTATGATGTTTTGGGTTTACTAGAACCTAAATTTGTGAAGCTCAAAAATATTCATAGTATCTTAGCATAATTTCTTGACGATACTATGTGCATTGGAGCTTTTTTTTATAATTTTTCTTTGTCGATCAAAAAGAATAGAAGCAAGGTTGAGCTTTTGTTCTGTATGTTTGTAAATATAAGCTTGAGACCGTTGATCTATCGATTTCGCGATCGCAGAATAAACTAAATCTACCCAATTACTGTTACTATTCGCATCGATATTACGTAATAGTAGTAAAGCTGATTCGGTAGTTTCACAAGCCAAAATATTTTGAAGTGTGGAATTCGGCAAGCCGACTTGGGCGCAATAGGCAGTTAAAATTTCCAATCTGCCATCTGCTAGGTGATTATGAGTATGAAAAATTCCGCCAGCTAGTTTAATTAATTTGCCATGATAACCAAATAGGAGAATTGATTCTACTTGCTGCATGCCCGCTACGACTAACATTGAGCCTAACCAGTTGGCAGTTTTAAGGATTCTTTGGGGATTAATTCCTAATTTGGTGGCTAAATCTACCCCATTTTCTCCAATACAAAAGACTAAAGAGTCAAACTGTTGCGCTTTAGTAATTAATTCTGCTTGATAGGCTTCTAATTGACTAGCTGCGGTCAAAGGTTGCACAATACCAGTAGTTCCCAAAAGAGATAATCCTTCTACTACGCCAAAAGCAGCATTGGAAGTTCTTTGTGCCAGTCTTCTGCCTTCTGGCAAAATAATTGTTACGACAATAGTTTCATCGTCTTCTAATAGAGGTTGGAGATTTTCTTTAATTAATTCCTCAGCGTAGCTATAGATAGCAGATTGTTCTCCATTGTTAATCTGAATCCCAATCCCTTCTCCTCCTCTAATTTCAACTCTAGAGCTATTTTTTGGTGACTCTTTACTTTCTACCAATGCCCAAATAGGAGTATTACGGGTAATATCTAAATGTTCTCCTGGATCACTGCGGGTAATAGCTAAAGCGGATTGATTATTAATTTTGGCTACTTGTTCAATAGGAATAGTAACTTGCTGCGGTGGTTTAATAAGATCAACAGTGACAAAATTTGCCGTTAAATCTTGATGTAGATATCGTAATGCCGCGATCGCAGAAGCACAAGCAAATACAGGCAGAGTATACCCCATTTCAGTTATCAGTTATCAGTTATTAATTAAAATGAGATGTATTTTATTCTATAAGCCTTATGGAGTTTTATGTCAGTTTACCGATAATGATGAAGATGGAGCAAAGAGGAAAACTCTCAAGGATTATATAAAGATCCCCAATGTCTATTCTATTGGAAGATTGGATTTAGATAGTGAAGGATTACTCTTATTAACCGATAATGGTAAATTAAAACACCGCTTAGCTCATCGTAAATTTGCCCATCCTCGCACTTATTGGGTACAAGTCGAAAGAATTCCTGAAGAGAAGGATCTCGATAAACTGCGATCGGGAGTAGTAATCAAAGACTATCGTACCCGCAGAGCGCAAGTCAAAATTCTTGAGCAAGAACCAGATTTACCCCCAAGAATCCCCCCGATTCGTTACCGCAAAACTGTTCCTACTTGTTGGCTAGAAATAACTCTCACAGAAGGGCGGAATCGACAAGTAAGACGCATGACAGCGGCGGTAGGCTTTCCTACTTTGAGATTAGTTAGGGTTGGAATTAGTATCAAAATATCTCAAAGAAAAAATATTGCGCCTCAGTTTTATGATTTACGTTTAGATTCTCTTCAACCAGGAGAGTACCGAGAATTAACAAACAAGGAAAAACAAATTATTCAAGAACTACTATAACCCAGCGATTGTTAGTCTACGATAGCAATGGTACTGGGGAAAATGAACAGTTTAAGATTGCTCGATTAGATTTTGGATTAATTTTGGGCAATGATGATTTGTTATTAATGTAGTACTACTTTCTTCTTGATACTTATCCTTAAGAAGGATAATTTTTTCTGGTGGAATAATAACAGCTTTTCTATCTTTAAAAATCGCGATCGCTAATTTTTTCTGTTCATTTAGTTATAATATCAAGTTTGAATCAAATACTCTTTGATTATCTCAGTGATACTTGATTTATCTAATCTATCATTCGCAACATCTAATACTAGATTTTCTAAATCTTGATTTGAAATATTTAATTCCCAGCCATTCATTCCTAAAAAGCTTCCATTACACCCAAAGCCGTTCGTTTGTTTCCATCGACAAAAGGATGGTTTTTGCAAATATGATAAAGATAGGCAGCAGCTTGTTCTTCTATATTTTTGTGTAACAAAGTACCGAAAAAAGAAGCTTGAGGTTGAGCAAGAGCTGATTCCAACAAACCCAGATCTCTTATTCCTAAACTTCCACCAAAGGTATCGATTAAATCATCATGAATAGCAATGGCTAATTCAATATCTACAAACTCAGGAATCTGCAAGATTTTTATAAACCTCAAAACGCTTCTGTTTAGATGCTAAATATGCCTGAAAGCCTTTAGTATTTTTAATATCTGATGCTACTTGATTATTTTGCTTTTGTTGTAAGCGTTCTTGAATAATCTGTATTAGTAAGGTTTGTTCTTCTGTTGATAGTGCTTCGACTACTGCAATGGCATTTTGAAAGCTTGATGTTTTTTTTGTTTGATTAGTATCCATAGATTTTGCAAGAAAGCTATATATTAGTTATTGTATGATGTTTTAATACGATCACGGTATTACTAGCTCAGCACGATACTTTTTTTATTAATACTTATCTTTAGAATTGCATTGTTAAATGCGATCGCGTAGCGCCTCGCTTTGCGAGACCACGAAGTGCCAGGCTTCGCCTGATCGCGTTTAGATTAAAAACCAAAAACAATTGCTAATATCAAATCACTAAGTATTTGCTACACATAAAATATCTACTTTTTTCTCTCTTATTAATTATCTTAGCAGGTGATCGCTTGACTATATTTATAGCATATTTAAACGAATTTGATATAAAGCTGCTTGAATAGATTTTAAATAATGTTTTTCTGATTTTCCTTGAAGTTTTTGAATTCTAGAAACATCTACGGCTCTTAATTGTTTAAGATTTATATCCAATTTGCTAATTGTTGTTGATAAGATTCTTCTGCTTCTTCCTGATTATCCTGCAAGATTTTTTCTGCTATTATGCGCTGCTTTTCTGCTTTAAGTATCTTAGTTATAAATGCACTAGGATTCCCATTGGCGTTGAGTTCCAAAAACTCATAGGCTTCTTTATCTAATGTGATAGTTATTCGCTCAGACATAATAGTAATTTATTTAGTAATTAATATAATCATATCGTGAGTATGATGGATAGATATAACGTGATCGCTATTTAGGATTAACGATGCGTCTTTAAGCGAAACAAAAATCAACTATTATTATCTCAAGAAGAAAATCTAGACTAAATGAGTTTTAATGACCTATTTAGATGGTAATGCGATTATTGCAAAAGAAAAACTTACAAAATATTTATTAGTTCGACAGCAGCAAAATGATAAATCTCAGTTTTTAGAACAAGCTGGTTACACATTAAAAAATTGGCAGCAACTGGAACAAGATCTTAGACAACAAATTCTTTCTCTCAACGCTCTCCCAACAACAAAAACAAAGTACGGAAAAAATATGCAATTTCTGGTGTGTTAGTTGAAGTTAATGGAGTTAGGCTAAAAGTAAAGACAATTTGGATTGTTAGCAATAACACCACAAGATTTGTTACTTTGTTTCCCGATAAGGAGTAATAAAAAATGAAATTTCCTTTATTTTCACAAGTTATCTTAAAAGAAGATATTCCAGAATTAGGTATAAAAAAGGGTGCTGTCGCAACTATAGTTGAGCATTACCCTATGCCAGATACACAGGAAGATGGTTATAGCTTAGAGGGCTTAGTTGCTCAGGATACAGTGGAAGTTTCAGAATCACAAATTGAACTATATTCTAGTAAAGATTTTGTAAGTGATAAAGAATCAACTATGGCGCTATAGATAATTTTCTTAATTCTGAGTTGGGATACCATACTACTCCACGATGTATTTCAAATATATTTCTAAGAGGCGGTCAGGGGACTTCGCAGGGCGCTTTTTGAGCGAATCCACTATGGCGCTATCGATAATTTCCTTAATTCTGAGTTGGGATACCATACTACTCCACGATGTATTTCAAATATATTTCTAAGAGGCGGTCAGGGGACTTCGCAGGGCGCTTTTTGAGCGAATCCACTATTGCGTTATGGATAATTTCCTTAATTCTGAGTTGGGATACCATACTACTCCGCGATGTATTTCAACTATATTTTTAAGAGGCGGTTAGGGGACTTCGCAGGGCGCTTTTTGAGCGAATCTACTATTGCGCTATAGATAATTTCCTTAATTTTGAGTTGGGATACTATACTACTCCGCAATGTATTTCAACCGTATTTCTAAGTGGTGGTCAGGGAACTTCGCAGAGCGCTTTTTGAGTTAATTAACTATTGCGCTATGGATAATTTTCTTAATTTTGAGTTGGGATACTATACTACTCCGCAATGTATTTCAACCGTATTTCTAAGTGGTGTCTTGATTTAGAGTAGTCTGATCGCTATAATTAGGTCATTAAAAGTCTTCAAAATCTGGTTATATCAGCAGTGTTTAAATCCATTCGATTCTGGGAAAAGCTCTCTCTAAAAAGCTTCAGAAAGCAAAGATTAGCTAGTATTTTTTTGCTATCTCTGACAATCTCAGTTTGGTTAGGATCAATATTGCCGATTTATCCTCAGAGTTCTCAAAAGAGCGATCGTGAAATCTGGGAAAATAGAATTAAAGGCTATGCTGAGCAACCTGTTGAGAATGATCAAGCGCCAAATACTAAGTCAGTAGTTGATTTGTTTAAGGAAAATAATTTTAATGTAACTGCACCAGAAATTGGCGAAATTTATGAAACAGAATACTATCGATTAAAGATCGAAACGTAACTTTCCGTTATGCGAATCATTGCCCGTAGTACCTTACGCAGTTTTTGGGAAAAATATCCTGACTCCGAACAATCTCTAAAATCATGGTTTTATGAAGCATCGCGTGCGCAGTGGCAAAGCCCATCGGATATTAAACGGCTTTATCGGAATGCCAGTATCATTGCCAATAACCGTGTTGTTTTCAATATTAAAGGCAATGATTATCGCTTAATTGTTCATGTTAGATATGATATCAGTATTATCTTTATTCGCTTTATTGGAACGCACCAAGAATACGACAAAATAGACGCAGCAACTATTTAGAAAATTATAGCTATGAAATTACGCCCAATTAAAACTGAATTAGATTATCAAGATGCTCTTAAACAAATCGAAAAACTTTTTGATGCGGAACCTAATTCTCCAGAGTGCGATTATCTGGATATTTTAACTACATTAGTCGAAGCTTACGAACAAAAAAATTATCTCATTGAAGCACCAGATGCTATTTCCGCAATATTCTATTATTTAGAAACTCGTGGATTATCTGAGCGAGAGTTGGAAGCTATTATTGGGACAGAAGAACAAGTAAAGGCAATTTTAAATAAACAACAACCTTTAACTTTAGATATTATTCGAAGTTTAAACCAAAATTTAGGAATTCCAGCAGAAATATTAATCAAACCTTATTCACTAACAAAAACTTCTACATAATGGAAAGTGCAATAACATCACAAGATTTGTTACTTTGTTTCCCGATAAGGAGTAATAAAAAATGAAATTTCCTTTATTTTCACAAGTTATTTTAAAAGTGGAAGTTTCAGAATCACAAATTGAACCTTATTCTAATCAAGATTTTGTAATTGATAAAAAATCTACTATTGCGCGATCGCGATCATGCTAGCTCTGCTGATTGCAATATTATTTTTCTTGATACTTATCCTTAAGAGATGTAATTTTTTCTGGTGAAATAATAACAGCTTTTCTATCCTAAAAAATTAGCGATCGCTAAAGTTTTTCTGTTCATTTAGTTATAATATCAACACATCAATATGGATATAAATAACCCAGAATGGTAACTACAGTTAATATTGGTTCACTAATTGTTTCAACTCCAGATGTTTGTGAAGGTCGTCCCAGAATTAATAAAAAAAGGTTTTCCGTCGCGCAAATAGCTACATTAACTAAAGAAGGTCTAAGTCCGCAGCAAATTGTGAGCGAGTATAGTTTTTTGACTTTGGCAGAAGTTCATGCAGCTTTAGCTTATTATTATGCAAACCAAGAACAGATAGAGCAATATCTAGAAGAGGAAACAGCAGAATATCAACAATTATTAGCTCAATACAAATCAATATAAACTTGAATAATTGTGGTTAATAAAATTCGTTTATATATTGATGAGGATGCCAGTAGAAATTCCTTTGTATTAGCTTTACGTGAGCTAAATTTTGATCTGGTGACTACTGCTGAAGCTGAAAATCTTGGTCTTGCTGATCTCGAACAACTAATTTGGGCAACCAACAATCATCGAGCAATCTATACTTTTAACGTTAAAGACTATTATCGATTACACAAAATATATATGAGCGAAATGAAACAGCACTCTGGCATCATTGTTGTACCCAGACAAAGTTATTCAGTAGGAGAACAATTAAGGGGTTTACAGAAGTTGATTTCATCTATATCTTCAGAAGAAATCAAAAATAAATTAATCTTTCTTGGTAAATATATTTAAGTTGTAATCTTTATATTAAGCGATCGCGCTTCGTTATAAAATCTTTAAATGCGATCATGAAGATAACGTTTGATCTTTATTCATAATCAGGTGCTTCTGCGCCGATAACTTTTTCTCCTCGTTTTTCTTTATTTGCTAATTCCAAATTTAGTTCTAATAGTTTGCTTAAAATATCATCTTCAGGTTTAAAGTCATAAGCCTTCATCACTAATGTATCTAGCTGTTGATGGAGTTGATAAAGTTTACTTGCTGGTTCGTAGAAATATTCATTATATAGTTTAGTGATGCCCCATTGTTTCTTTTCCATTTGCTGCGTTCTATATTCATGCAATTCTATAGTTTTATTGCGAATTTGTTGAACTATTTTTTGAATACATTTTTGTGGAAAAGGAAATGTTTCAAAACAAGTTTTATGAGTATAAGCAATATCTGCTTTTAAAGTAGATTTTTGTGCTTCCATCCATACACGATGAATATTAGACAATTGTCTGGCAATAATTTTCTATCTTCAGCAAACATCGCCAAAACGCATTGCAAAATTAATCTTTGTGCTGCTAAATCGTCAAAACCATCTTTTTGTCCTCGCTGTCTAATGATTTCATAAAGTTCACCCATTTTACGAGCTGTATTTTTCGTAATCTCTACTTGATTGTTGTTGAAAATAGGAATCTTCTCCTCGACTCCCATAAAACCAAAAGCACTAGCTCTTTCTGGTAGTCTTGCTATCGTGACTTTATCGACAGGTTCATCAATCTGATTATCAAAGTCATAGATCCAAAATTCGTCGAAGTTAGATAGCATCACGTAGCGAGGACGATTGGGAACAACCTTTGTCCAGTAATCAAAAGCTTGACGGTAATGTTTCCCTAAATCTTCCCCTTGTTTTTTCATTTCAATTAAGACACGGGGTTTCCAAACCAAATCAGCAAAGCCTGTTTTTCCCTTACGACTTCCCTTTTTTATCGCCTCTTCGTATGTCGCCCCTGCTTCAATCGCTCCCTTATGTCCAAAAGCCCTAAAAAACTTATCCAGAAATACCTGGGCTTCGCTTCTTTCTCTTCCTTTAATATGCTGAAAACGGAATTGAACAAACTCATTAAGACTCTCAGGATTAGCTACCATAAATCAAGCTGCGATGAAGTAACTATCTTAGAGTGGGTATTTTTAATAAAAAAAAGATGCTTAAATTTACCTAACTTTAACTTACATATAAGATTGAATTAGATATTTTTCCTGACGCTGATTTACTAATTGATATAGTATTGTAAACTACTAAATTCCTGAAACTATGTCAGAACTAAAATCCTTTGCGTTCTTAACTTGGCGTCTTTGCGTCTTTGCCCAGAACACGGAGCTGGGCTTGTCCAGATCGGTTCTCTGGATAAACGCGAGACCAAAATCCACACTATAAATACCGCGATCAAGTAATAATATACAGTTGACACTCTCACGACTGAAGCACGTCCTAAAGGATACCGCTTCACATATGAGATTCTTTTCAGCACTTGTTAAACTGCGGAAATTCGAGAGTTCCAAAATTTAACACGCTTAGGCATTGTCAAAACACCTCTGACGAAACTGCGAGCATCAAACTGAAACCCGTATTGCCCCGCGACTTTTCG
>JASJDR010000210.1 GCA_030065615.1 Xenococcus sp. MO_188.B8
GGGAACAGATAGCCTTTGGGCTGGGGTGGTTTGTATTGTTTGAGGCGTACTTTTAAGTCTTCGATGATGGGGATGGTGCGGGTTGCCAGTTTGCCCTTGGTGTGACCTTTGCGGATTAGAAGGTGAGGGCGGACATGCTGGCGACTGTCGTAGATGTCTCTGGTGTGGAGGGTGACGCATTCGTTGATGCGACAGGCGGTATAGAGACAGATGGCAAACAGGGTTCTGTCTCTAATGGGGTTAAGGGTGAAGCCTTGGTTGAATAGCAGTTGAATTTCGGACTGGGTGAGAATCTTGGCGCGACCGTGACGGTCTATTTTCATTGCCGTTTGCCCCCATAGCACCGCATTTTTCATTGAATCGCGAATTAGGGGCAAGGGTCAAGGTGGTTTTGTTTTCTACCAGGTGTATTGAAACCCGTTTTTTCGAGAGTGATTGAGACGAGTTGAAAAACACCAAGAATTTGATGAAGAACGACAAACTGCGATTAAAGCACTAGCTAAAAGCTTTGGTTTGGACGATTTTGGCATTGCGCCGAGATGAATGTAAAATCCTGCAAGATGATCTAGATTGGCTAAAGCCACTGAAGCCGATCTTAGAAGAAAACTGCAACTGCGACGAACATATTAATACAGGCTGAAAAGGGATGCTCCGCCTTTTGATCGTGAGGCTTCTGATTCTACGGGAACATCATCATCGACAAATAACGCTCGCATCTTTGACTTGCTCTGGTCTGACTTCGAGGTATTTGTAGAGTTTGTCGAGGCGCGGCAAGCTCTCTTTCAATGATTTCTCATCTCGGAAAACCGAAGTTTAACGATATGGTGAGCAATCCCTATCAGGTGATTTCTATGAGACGCTAATGCAGTTGAGACAATGGAAAGAGATAGTAAAGCTTAGTTCAACGTCTAAATATTAAAAAACACAACAAAAAAAAAACAGGTTGTTTAGGAAAATCAAGTTTTACACTAGAAAGCAAATAGACTGAATAACTGATAACTAGAATTATTACAAATAGTTTGGTTTTATTGATTTATGACATCTATTGATTCTAGAATCGGTCAAATTATAGCGAAACGTCGTCCGACAGCCGAAAATATAGAAAAAGTAAAAAGTAACTTAGGGTCTCTTTACACTTCATTAAACAATCTTGAAAATAAAAAAAAGGAACTCCAGGATCAATCAACCGAACAAGACCCGAATCTAGCTTCCAAACTAGATAACCTGAACTTTTCTAGGCTTCAAGTGCTGATCATAAATCAACTGCAAGTTCTCAACCAAATGCAAGTGCGTTTTAGTCGAGAAACTCTTAATTTAGCTGTTGTTGCTAATGCCAAACAAGGAAAAAGCCGTCTCTTAAGAAGCCTTACAGGATTGTCAGAAGATGTTATTCCCGACGGCAATAAAGGTCATTGTACTGGTGTTGCTAGTACAATTTATCCCAATCATGACGGAAATGAAACATATGCTCTAATTTGGTTTCATACGCCAGAATCTTTTTTGATGGAAATTATTGCTCCTTACTACAAGAAGCTACAGTTAGGTGCAGCACCAAAAACTATTTCAGATTTTAAAAAACCACTTCCTTCTTTACCTCCTGAATTAGCTCAAAATACTAATAATATTTATAAAGAAATGTATTATTATCTTGATAAATACCATAAGTATTTGAATCAATATGAATCTTCATTAGGAACAACAACACTTTCTAAGCCTTTAAAAACTACAACGGATTCTGAGATTCGTAAATATGTCGCTCAATACGATCCTCAAGGAAATTCAACCTATGATTATATGGCAGTCAAAAAATGTGATATATTTTGTCCGTTTCCTAATGCTCCCACTGATAAAATTGCAGTGCTAGATACCCAAGGATTGGGAGATACAGGTGTTGGAGATAAAGAAAGATTAATTGAAGTTATAGGCAAAAGTGTAGATATAATCTTATTTATGAAGATGCCCCATCCAACCTCAGCTTCTTGGGGAACATCAGAGATTGAATTATACAGTGTTGCTAATACAGCATTAGCTAATCATCTTCCATTAGAAAAATGGTCTTTCTTTATTCTCAATCAAACAGATAATCTGAAAGATAGAAGTTACCTACAATGTGAGCTGCTCAAAAGTCAAGTCCCCAACACTATCAAAGTTATTGGGGACTTGATTATAGCTAATTGTGCTGATGAGGTTCAGGCTAGAGATATCATTTTAAATCCTGTAGTTGATTATTTAATTGAACATATTGAAACTTTGGATAGGGAATATTCAGATTCCTATCAACAAGAATTAAACCAGCTTCAACTTCAAATTAATGAAGAACTGGAAAAAGCTAGTAATATGTTAATTACTCAGACAGAAAATCAAGAAGCTTGGATACACAAATCTAATAATTTATTTAATAAATCATGGTGGAGAGAATTCACTGGTGGATTCAATAAAATTTATAAGGAAATAACTCAAAAAAATAACGAACGTGACTTTAAAAATCAAGTACATTTTAAAAATCAAGTAAATGAGGCAGTCAAGAAAGCTAAAAGCAATTCAGGATTGCCTTTAGATGATCCAAACGGAATGACAGCTTTTCAAAAAATTGAAGAAGAAATTACCACAGATGAGACAGGAGAAAGAGACGGAATTTATAATAAATATCTAAACAAAGCGAGAACTAATTTGACTAGGAGTTTTTATAGTTTAGATGATGGTCTAAATGAAGCTATTAATGAAGTAAAAATTAAAATAGCAAATCTCTTCGTTGACAAACTAGGATTTGATAATTTAACCGATAAGCGTGGAGTTGAATTTATTCAAGCAATGTCGGAATCAATACAGAATGATCAAATCAAAAAAGCTTTTCAAGTTTTGTCAGAATATAGACTTTCATTTAAAGGATTAATTTTACCTCGTATTCGTCCACTACTCAAAGACTTAGAATCAAGAGGAGACAAAAAGATATTTATTAGGGTAGGGCAAGCTGCAAATCGAACTGAAACTGAAGCACAGCAAATATTCCATAATGTTGAAACACTATATGAGGAAACACTCAATAAGTGTAAGGATGAGCTAAAAAATATGTTAGGAGAGCCAGTTCAAGCAGCATTGGCAATTTTAGAAGAATTTGAAGAACTGGCAATTCGCGATCCAGAGATTAAAGACGAATGGTGGTCTTATATCATAGAAAATAGAGCAAAAATATGGGTTGATGAATTTGGTGAACGGAATTCTAGTGCATATCAAGCAGAATGGCAAAACTTGCTTCAACAAGCTAAGGAATACAGTTCTTCAAATAACTTTCAAATTTTTAATTAAGAGTAACAAACTTTACTTCAATTAGCAGATGACAATTCCCGAATACAAGATTACAGTGTTAGGTCCCAGCGGTGTCGGCAAAACCAGTCTTCTAACCGCCATGTATGAAAAATTTGAAGATACGGCTGGAAAGCTACAAATGACCATTGATCCTAATAATGAAACTTCAATTATAATTGCAGAATGTTTAGAAAAATTAGAATATTTAACAAGACAAAGTAATAAAATAAGAATTACTCCAGGAGAAGGAATTAGAGGAACTGATGATCCTTTTTCTTTTTATTTCGATTTATGTCAGACTGGAAAACCTCCATCATTACGTCTTCATTTTCAAGATTATCCAGGAGGATGGATTTCAACTACGGAAAGAGTTAATGAAGTAGTTAACTTCGTCAGAGAGTCTGTTGCCGTTTTAATTCCCATAGATGCTACAGCTTTTATGGAAAAGGGAGGTAGGTATCATAAGGAGATTAATCAACCGTCAAGAGTTACTGATGTAATTAAAAAAGCCTATCAAAATCTTGATTCTCCACGTCTTGTAATTTTAGCTCCTATAAAGTGCGAAACGTATCTCGGAGAGGGTAATAACATAGAGAAAGTAAAAACACTTTTTGAATGTGTAGATCGAACATATTATCGTTTAATTAATCTTTTAAAAGCAGAGAGCCTTTTTTCTAAGGTGGCTGTAGTTAAAATACCAATACAAACTATCGGTAGTGTGATTCTATCTACTGTAGATGATGAAGATGAAAGAAACCCTATTTTTTATTTTCGTAAAAAACAACCTGATGCTACATATGCACCGCAAGACTCTGAACAGCCTGTTAAATACTTACTTCAATTTATTCTAAAGCTGCACCAAGAAAGAAGACACCCCTTAGTAAAAAAAATTCGTCAATGGTTAGACTTAGATAAGTCATTTCAAGAAGTAGCAACTAGATTTGCTAAGGAGACATATAGTCATAATTGCCGAATTACACAAGGTCATAAATGGTTAGATATTTAGATACTTTCAATAAATAAATGGAAATATATATTAAGAGTAGAGGCAAAAAAATAGATTACCGTTGGCATGAAATTAGTGCTGAAGGTGAAGAATCTATATTTAACTTTCCAAACAACATTATAGATAAATTTAAGAATCTCATAAACCCAAAAGGATTTTCGCTTCTTTTAGCTTTTTTCAATAATGAATTACTATTACTTATTACAGGACTTGAACCGAAGAAAAACTATAGAGTTGACTCTAGTGGAACTAGCCAAAGAATAATACGCAATTCTTTAGTACTAATTAGTAGTTTTTTTGATGAAAGTATTTTTAGATCAATTATTATTAGTGCTTTACGAGGAGAATTAGCACAAAAACTTGAAGATATAATTGAGTTTGATCGAGACATAGGATTTCAAGTAACGGCTAAATATGACAATTTGGTAGAGCAATTAATGCCAGAAGTTGAAATTGATAATTTTGCTCCTAGTCTTGAGGGACAGAGTTCTATTAGATTGCTATCTGATGATAGTAAGGAGCAGCTTGCCAATGAATTGCAACGTTATAGTTTGCCCAAGAAAGAAGGAATATTGGTAATTGTAACCAAGTATGTATCGGAGTCTGATTTAAGAGAGGAAAGAGTTTTACGAGGTTTAACACCTTATATGACACCTCACTTAACATCTAGAAATAGACCTTCCTCTAAACCTGAATTTGTTAATAATTTAATTAAGCAAGTAATAAGCAAATTAAATACGAAAATTTTTTTGATTTTAGTCTTTGTTAGTCTGGTTCTTTTGGGAGTATCTAAAATTAAAATGATTTCTACAAGAACAAATCCACCAGTATCACAAAACCCATCAGAACCAGTATCGATTGTTTTTAATGTGCCAAATTATTCAGAAAAGTTTCCTTTTACTCGTTATGTTGGAGAAAAAAATCTTATTCAAGGAAATTATTATTCTTCTTTAATAGATAAAAAAAAAAATGATAACAGTAATTTTTCAGCTAATTTAATAACAAAAAATACTCAATTAAATTTAAGCGAAAAAGAAATTTTAAATATAAAAAAACTGATAGAAGTTAAAATTGATGAAGAATATGATATTAGTGACAACTTCAGTTTGGATCCAAAAACGCAAACATGGAGTATATATCGTGAAGACGGATTTAACAAGGGAGGAGAGCGAAAAATTGAGATAAAAAACGAAGATAATAGTAAATATAAATTAAGGTTTAATCCTTCAACTATTAAAGTAAATCTTGTTGAGGAAACTAAAGAATAAGTGGCGTAAAATCTTTAGAGTTATTTGGCGTAATACAAATTAACTAGCGTAGCTGATTTTGATTTGGCTGTGGCAAAACTTGAAACTTTTGCGACAAAATTCATGATCGCAGTTTTATTGGGTTTTACCTGTTGCAAATATTAGTGGCAAAAGTATATGATTTATGCACTATGTTTTGCCACAAAATTATCGAGGGAGAGCCAAAAAATGAAAATCGGTTACGCTCGCGTTAGTACAAATGACCAAAATCTAGAAAACCAGATTGCTTTACTCACTGAAGCTGGTTGTGAGGATATTTTTAGAGAAAAAATTTCAGGTGCGAAGAAAAGTCGTCCAGAATTGGAGAAATTACTAAGTCAGATTCGTAAGGATGACACTTTGGTGGTTTGCAAACTCGATCGCCTAGCTCGCTCAACCCATCACTTACTAGAAATTGTCGAAACTCTACGGGAGAAAAAAGCTTCTTTCCGTTCCCTTGGAGAACCCTGGGCAGATACTACTTCCCATGCAGGGAAGATGATTATGACTGTCTTTGCAGGTATTGCCGAGTTTGAGCGAGACTTAATTCGAGAACGCACCAGTGTGGGACGAGAAGCTGCCATGAAAAGAGGCGTTAGATTTGGTCGTCCCAAAAAGCTGTCTCCCGAACAAAAAGAATTAATTCTCAAATTAAGAGAAGAAGGTAAGTCAGCAACCGAGTTAGCCAAAACCTTCAATGTAGACCGTTCCACCATTTATCGTTTGTAAAATGCCCGATCACAAATCCTACGCTAACTTTGTCGAACATCCCCGCTATGGTCGTCAACCTCACTTGACAGGACTCAATCCTCAAACCAATTTTGAGGGTAAAGTTTTCCTTCACTGGCATTCTCCCCAAAGCTGTCGTATTGAGAATACTGCGATCGCAGCTAACCTTAACAAACAGGTTGCCGCAACTGTTCCTGTAACCCACTACTATGATGTTGAGCGTAAGTGTCGAGATTGCAATCAGATGTTTATCTTCTTTGCTGCCGAGCAAAAATATTGGTATGAGGACTTACAATTCCCTTTAGAGTCAGATTGTATACGTTGCTTTCCGTGTCGAGAAAAACAACGTCAAATTGCTCATACTCTCAAACAATACGAAAACTTATTTCATATCGCTGACCGAACATCCGAGCAAACCTTGATGATGACTGAATGTTGTCTTTACCTCATAGAAAATAATGTCTTTGATTTCACATCAAAACAAATCCAACGAATACGTACATTGCTAAACACTGTGCCTAATGACCCCAGATGTAAAAATCGCCTGGAGAAAATTTGGCAACGGTTTCACAAGATTCAGTCAGATTAAAAATTAGTTTGTTTATATTACGCCAAATAACGCTAAAGATTTTACGCCATTTAATTCTGAAAGTTACACCTTTCAAGAGGAAAAATCACCCTATCAAAAAACGACCCTTTTTTGATAGACTCTTCAACGCAACCATATCTTTGGAAAATTTCGATACTATTATGACAACCTTATTTATAGCAAAGGATTTACGGAAATCTGAGGGGTTTGAAGCAAAAACATTCAATACTTTTCCGTACTCCTTCTGAGGGTGGAAATTATATGCAATTATTAAGTCTTAATATGTCTATTAATAGACTGATCGACAACTAATGCCCTGAAAAAAGATTTGCTGGACAATATTATCGTAGCATTTTGGGGTTTCCATAACCTCATAACTTTAGAGACATCAATTGTCTAGATGTAGTAGCTCTAAGTGTAGTAAAGATATTTATTTTTGGACATTTGTTCAATAAAAGGGCTAGCTATACAGCATGTCATAGAGCGATTTGATATTGGAAATAAGAATCAAAATTCTTTTCTTTCATTTCCTCAAAAGTGTCAGGAAATAGTCTATGACTCTTGAGGGGAAGTCTCAATAAATTCCAAAAAGACCCTACTTCGAAACAAATTAGAGAGTCTGTCTTACGCCAGGTTGAGGTATACCCTAGATCGGCACTTTAAGGATTACCCCTCAACGTGGGATAATTTCTTTTTACCTGAAGACATAAAAATTTTGAAAAGCCAGAGTTTAACCATCTTGGTTTTTCTCATTAATGTTCCTGACGATCAAGCGAAAAACTTAAACATCCACACTGTCGGGATGTACGCTCGTGATTTCCTGGTTAAATCGCCGAAAGTCTTTGGTGTTAAACGTTAGAATGTGGCTGATATTATGAACGAGCATAAATGCTACCAATCGGGTGTCATGGACATTAATCCCTTGTACCTGATAGTCTGTTGCTAATTGTGACCAAGTTGGGTATATTTCAGGTAAATCAGGAAGTAAGGTAAAGGTTGTTGTAAACTTTTCAGTTTCTACCTTGGCTTCGGATTGTGTTTTACCTAAACCATTTTTGGCAACAGGTCTTGTCATAACATTCCACAATTCAATCAGATTTTGTGGGGCAATAATGAGTTCTTCGTCAGCCGATATAAGATGTTCTATTGCTGTTACTGTTACAGCATTCATCGGATGCTTTAAATCGATAGAGCGAAGCAAAATATTAGTGTCGAGGAGGTAAGACATTAAAATCTATCTGAGTAAATGCTCTCTCTACTGATCGCCTCATCACTCAGTAAAGGTAAGTCTTCTCCTCGGTGACTTTCAACCAATTCATGAAATGCTGCTAATTTCTCTTCAATCGATAGTTTTTGAGTCTTCTCTGTTTTTTCTATCTCTGAGGATAAAAGTTTCTCTAAATCAGTGACTTCAGCATCTTCTATGCTAGTCCAGTCAAGAACCACCTTTTTTACTTGTTCTGCTGGTAGTTGATGTACATGACTGTTAATTTCCTGTCTCACTTTCGTTCCTTTATTCATGATCTATTTGCGGCATTTATGCTCTATAACACCACAAATCCCTCTATCAGTGGCATTTACTATACATAATTATAGCTTCTTCTTCACAGCTTCAAGAGCCTTGAGAAAAGCCGGAATTTTTTTGAGTAGCTTCTGTTCCTCTGATGTTGACTCTTCTCGTGAAAATATCTGTTTTAACTTGAGAAGATCTTTCTCAATTCTTTGCAGGGTTTTGGCTTCAGGCGTAAGTATGACAGGTGGCACACTTTTTTCACCGCCATCATCTGTACTTAGGTAGCGCATAATGCTACGGCGGCTTTTGCCAATAATGATCTTTAAAGCTGGTACAAGGGCTTTCTCACCTTTTTTTGGGCGATGGGGAGAGTCGGTATACCCTGCCTCTTTTAGTTTTTGGGCTAAATGTTTAACCTCTTGGGGAGTATAGTCGCGGCGTTTTTCATTCTCGGCAACTTCCACCTGTAATGCCAGTTCGGGCTGTTCCATAACATCAAAAGGCATTTCTCTGATTGGAATAAAATCGTTAGGAAACATCTGCTCGAATTCTTGGGGAGATGTTTCTTTGAGATATTCTAAAGCCGCAAGTCTGTGTCCTCCTGCTAGCAAGCGACTCTTGATATCAATGACAATAGGCTGCAATAAGCCTAGAATCTTAATAGATTCGGCTAATTCTAAAATATGATCTGAGTTGAGGGGACGAGTATTATCTTCTCGAAGTTGGATGTCTTCTAAAGAAACTGTCTTCGACCCAGCTACAGTATCTTCAGAATTATTTTCAAATAAGTAATTGTCAACGTTGAGGTCTGAGGCTTCTTTTTTAGCGGTTTTTCTTTTGGCTGGCATGGTGAGGTCTCTACTGTAGATCAACTAACTCTTGGGCGATTTTTTTCAGACTATTGACCGCAATGTGTTTGGAATTATATGCTGCTAAGGGTTTAGCTTCATCCCACGCATTTTCAAAATCTGTGTATAAGCCAATAGCTGGATACACAGGAATTTTTGCCTTGGAGAAAGATTTATGGATGGTTTCTAGCTTTAATTTATGGTGGCTACGTCTGCCATCATATTTGGTTGGTATAACCCCCGCTAGCTTAAGCTTTTTATTAAGATTTTGCCGAACATTCTGAAATGTGGGTAAAAAATCTTTTGCCCCTTGAATACCTTTTTCCGTAGTCTCAATGGGGACAAGAACGTGGGTGACAGCAACCATACACATTACGCTCAACAAACCCAGATTAGGAGGGCAATCAATCATGATGTAGTCATACTCTTTAAGAAACGGCATCAACGCTTTCTTGAGTCGAAATTGACGATCATTCGACTGCGACAATACCGCCTCTAAAGTACTTAACTGCTTGTTGGCTGGAATGAAATCAAACTGATAATCATTAGAAAATATACTAGCTGGCTCTTGATTTACCAGCACGTCATAGATGGTTGTCAAGAACTCATCTGGCGAGACATTCATTTGCTTGGTCAGCCAAGCATGGGTATCCATATCAACAGCTAAAACCTTTTTTCCTTGCTGTGCAAGATGGTAGCAAAGGTTAATGGTGAGGGTTGTTTTGGCTTGAGAAGAGGCTTGATTAAACAGTCCAATAATATGGCTCACGGGCGATTCTCCACTTTTTTCGCACGAATCCCCAAAATGCAGCATTGATATCATTGGGGTATCCTTTCGCTCTAATATACTCTTTATATTCAAGTTCGATAGCATAGATATCCCAAGGCGCGCGCCCGTCTTAGCTAGAGATCGACTCGTCAAACTTTTTGCCTCACTCACTGAGGAATCAAAGCCTGTTGCTTGGCACGAGTTAAAGCAGTATATAAAAGCCTTTGGCGATCGCTACATCCTCTCATGTCATTGACATCCAAAAACACATAGTCAATGGTACTACCTTGGGCTTTGTGAGTAGTCAAAGCGTAGGCATAGCCAACATCATCGAACATTCGAGAAAGATCGAAATAGTAACTCCACTGTTTTTTTTCCGCCAAGTGTTTAATCTGCTCTGAATGTCGTTTGAGAAAATCTTCATGGAGAATAGACAGTGTTTGGGGCTTGACTCCAACTTCGAGCTGTACTTCAACTTGCCAGTATTGATAAATCTCTTTTTGAAAGGCAAGCTCTTTGAGTTGACCAGCTTCAATGACAGTAGCTTCCTCTGAATTATTAATTAAGATGCGCCACTTATTTTTTCCCTTACCTCCTGGCTTCGGTCTGAATAATGGCTTACGCGCTATTAGGCGATCGCCTGGCACATAAGACGGTGCGTTTTCTCCCCATAACTTGCTACGAACAAATTGATTGAGGAATTTAACTGTTTTATTTCTCCAGGCTAAAAACCTTACATGGTCTGGGTTGAGATTGTATTGTTCAGACTCAAATAATTCTATGGCTCGTGACAACCATTCTGATTGAGGGACACAAAGGATTGTTTTGTCCCTACTAGTCGTAAAAGGATAGATGACACGGCGGTACTTGGGATTGCTTCTGATGACCTCTGCTACACGGGCAATCTGACCGTCATAACGTACTACCTCAGTAAGAACCGCATCTCGATTAATTAACTCGGAAGTGGCTACAATTGGTTCTTTTTCTTTAACTGGTGGTAGTTGGGCAGCATCACCAACAAAAACTACTTTAGTCAGAAGAGAGGAACGGGCAGCAGTAACTATCTCTTTAAAGTTATCCTTGTTCACCATTGAAAATTCATCAACGATGACGATGTTGTAGCCAGTTAGATCTGCTTCACCCTTGATTAAAAATTCTTCTTTTCCAGTCTCCTCATTAATTTCTGGCTGTTGCCCTAGTAATTGAGCTACGGTTTTGACATCCAGGTTTAAACTTTCAGATTCAGCAAGATTTCTCAAACAATACGCTGCTTTGTTAGTGGGACAGGCAGCCACAAAAGTAATCCCCTCAGATAACAGCCATTGGATGTAATGACACATGAGAAATGATTTTCCCGTACCCGCATAGCCAGTTAGCCTAAAAAACTTATCTTGGCTTTGAGTAAAGGATTTTAGTTGAGCTAGAGCAAGTTGCTGATCGCCTGTCAGATTAGATTGAGAATCCTCTTCCATAACTGGCATTGATTCAGTTTGAGCATCTGCCGAGCTTACCAATTCAACTGTTACCTCATACCCCAATGCAGACTGCATGGCAGCTTCAATCTTGGGAATTTTACTTTGATGTAGCTTGACTAGTTTAGCCGAACTAATAGCGATCGCTGCTTTATGTTCGTCCAAACTAACTAGACGACTTTGCTGAGATAACAACGCCCTGGTAGTTGGTGGCTCAATTAGGGCGGTAACTGTTTGCCAGATATCATCTAAGCTGGTCAGATTTAACAGAGTGGGTTTACTGTATCCTGCCTGTTGGAGTAAGTCTGATAATGAATCTATCTCTCCAGTTTGTAAGAGGTTAATGAATAGCTTTACCTCACGGGCGATTTTAACGGGAACTTCTATTAATTCAGTTTGAGCATTAACTTTGTTACTCATCACCATTACCTTTGCGAATTAGCTCAAGTTTTTCTAAGTCAATTGGATCGTCAAACATTTCTAATTTAGCCATGCCATTTTCCACCGAGAGAACTTTAAACGGCTGCGCCCACAAACAATGACCAGGACAATCAATTATATTGACGCGACTTCCTTCTTTTATTACATCTGATGGATTGTGATGGTTGGTGACGGATGGGGTGACGGCTTGTGATGGTTGCTGTGATGGATTAGAAATCGGCTCGGATTTATCACCATCAATGCTTTGAGCAACATCATGTGATGGATGTGACGGTAAATTCTCCTGATTAATAGCTGTAATATCATTGCTCTTTGATTTTTCTGAATCTAATTTCTGAGACTGACTTGTCAAATATCCATCACATCCGTCACATTTATCACTCTCAATGCTTTCATCCGTCACATTATCCGTCACGCTATCCATCACATCCGTCACAATTAAGTCTGTATTATATGTAGTATGCGGTAAGAGTGGATCGTCGTCTGGCGGACTATCTTTGCTCGTTATCATTGGCGGATCGCTATCATATTCAGAGCGTATTTTTAAGCCAGCAACATAAGATCCCAATCGATCGCGTCCTTTTTCTATATTTAGCTCAAGCTGGTTCGTACACAGGTCGGATAGTAAATTGCCAAAGCGACGTACCCCAACAGGTTTAGTACCCGTGCTGTAACAGTATTCGGCATAGTTAGCATAGAGCCATTTATCTGTATTTAAGTACCAGCGATCGCTACTGCTATCTTTATCTCGGTTGGCAACACCGATATTAGTGCGATAGTCTTCTCGGTAGACAATATTGTTGTCTAGCCAATCGGCAATGGGATTGGTTTCTACTAAAGTAATAGCCTTCATTACAGCCAATTTAGGAACGGCTTGTTGATAGTTACGGATAATCCTGGTGGCTTCAGACTCGTCCATTGCCAAGATCCAATTAAGCAGCCCTGGTATGTATTGGGCGAATTCCCCTAAAATTTCTCCATTGCGATGTTCGATTAAATTTCTCTGGTTTGACGAAGAAATCTTATTAAACATTGGTACTGTGATCCGCCGTCGCTCCAAGCCACTGGTATAGTCGCTAGATTGAATAGTCTCATTAGCTGCCACAATAACCATCGCATTAGGAGTAAAGCCCCCTGTAGACTGTTTAAACTTAACTTCATAAGGCAAAGTATCTTGACCAGTTAAAGCCTTAAGGGTACTGACCGAACCTGCATAGCGTTCTGAGTCATTAATCAAAACCAATCTTTTTCCCGCAATGGAGGCGGTTTCAAATCTTTCCCCTTCTAGTTTTTTAAGAGTGGTGGTGTGAGTGTTATTTGCTCCCACTAAGGCGATCGCCAGCCTGGTAAAGGTACTTTTTCCCGTACCTCCCGCACCGATTAGTTCCAGATACTTTTGCCAATCGGTACGACCTGTTACCACCCCTAACAAATAAGCTCGCATTAACTGAACTAAATCGCGATCGCCACCGCACATTGTTGTTAGCCAATCAACTATTGGGTCACAACTGATGATTGGATTATAGTTATAGGGCAAACACCAAGTTAAGCGATGTCCTGGGGCATGGGGAATTAGTTTTTTACTCTCTAGGTCGAGAATTCCATTTAATAGAGGTAATAAACCCGTTGATTCATCCCACCCTAGAACAGCTAAATCTAACTTGAGCAATGCCATGATGCCATTGATTAGGCTAATACTGTAGGAGGGTCGATTGTCTTCACCGTTAAATTGGGCGTAGAGATCGGCAACA
>JASJDR010000211.1 GCA_030065615.1 Xenococcus sp. MO_188.B8
AGATTATTAGCTAGATGACGACCCATGAGGAATTCTGCAGATAAATAAGAAACAACTTTGACATTATTCTCATTGTAAGTTCGTACAGTTTTGAGGAAACGATGTAACAAGCGATCGCGTACTGTATAGGCTAGAGCATAGTAATAATCTCTGAGAGTTGCATTAGAGCGATCTTTTCCTTGAAGATAAAATAAATTGTCCAAAAACGCTCGCTTGAGGGTTTCTAAACTCATACCCGTGCGATCATCCTCTACTTTGATCGTCGGAGGCGGACAAGAATTGTATTGGTTGGGGTCGATATCTTCTAAAGATTTTTTCAGTTGACTAGTCATAATTTTGTTGATAAATGAATGTTAATTGAGAAAGAAGGCAGAGGGCAGAGGGTAGAAAAAATTGCTCCCTATCTCCCCCATCTCCCCAAATCCCCATTTCTCTCCTACTTGGGTCCTAAACCAATAGTTCCCGCATAGACAGCGCGCTCACCAAGTTCTTCTTCAATGCGTAACAAGCGGTTGTATTTAGCTACCCGTTCACTACGGCAGAGAGAACCAGTTTTAATTTGTCCAGCACAGGTTGCTACAGCGAGATCGGCAATAGTAGTATCTTCTGTTTCTCCTGAACGATGACTGATAACTGAACGATAACTGTTGCGAGTAGCCAAAGCGATAGTTTCTAAGGTTTCTGTAAGAGTTCCGATCTGATTGAGCTTAATTAAAATGGCATTGCCAACTCCTTGATCTATGCCTTTCTGTAATCTGATAGCGTTGGTTACAAAAAGATCGTCTCCTACCAATTGAACTCGCGTTCCCATTTTGTCTGTCAAGAGTTTCCAGTTATCCCAGTCTTCTTCGTGAAGTCCATCTTCAATCGAAACAATCGGATATTGATTGACTAATTGATCGAGATAATCAATAAATTCTGCGGGAGCATGAGCTGCACCATCATAATGATATTGACCATCTTGGTAAAATTCACTCGCAGCAACATCCATCGCCAGAGCAACTTGCGATCCCGGTTCATATCCTGCTTTGGAAATGGCATCCATCAGAAGATCTAGGGCTTCTTGGTTAGACCCTAAATTAGGAGCATAACCTCCTTCATCGCCGACTCCCGACTGTAAACCCTTAGATTTTAAAACTTTACTTAAAGAAGCAAATACTTCTGCTCCCCAGCGTAAAGCTTCTTTGAAAGAATCTGCCCCCACAGGCATAATCATAAATTCTTGGAAATCGATACTATTATCAGCATGTTCTCCACCGTTAATAACATTCATCATCGGTACGGGCAAGACATTAGCCAAAGGCCCTCCCAGATAACGATACAGAGGTAATTGCACCTCGTCAGCTGCTGCTTTGGCATTGGCCAAGGAAACTGCCAAAATCGCGTTAGCACCGAGGTTTTTCTTATTGGTCGAACCGTCTCTTTCGATCATGACGCGATCGATAGTTGCCTGATCTAACCCATCCATATTAATCAATTCAGGGGCTATTTTTTCCTCGACATTACGGACAGCGGTTAAAACCCCTTTGCCACCATAGCGATGGGAATCATCATCTCGTAATTCATGAGCTTCAAATGATCCCGTAGATGCACCACTAGGGACTTGTGCCAAGCCAAAAGCACCACTTTCAAAACGAACTTCGGCTTCTACTGTCGGACGACCTCGCGAATCTAAGATCTCTCTAGCGGCGATCGCTTCTATAATTGCTTCTGATTGATTGAGCATGCTCTCTCCTAAATGGTTTTTGTCTAGTTATTTAATTATTGCGATCAAAAAATATCATAAGGAAATGAGTTTAAGGAACGAGAGAGAAAAGTCACCCACCCCTAACCCCTCCAAGGAGGGGAAGTCAAAAGTGATCTCTTAATCTCTGACTTCTTACCTCTCTTGGTGCGCGTTCCCTCCTTACCTTGTTAAACTTCGACAGTCATCTCAGCTTCTTTCTGAGCCATAGATAAAATCAAATCGATCGCCCGATTGGAATAACCCCATTCATTGTCATACCAAGCAACGACTTTAAAGAAATTACTATTCAATTCCATTCCCGCATCGGCATCGAAAATACTGGAGTGAGGATCACCAGTAAAATCAGTGGAGACCACGGGATCTTCTGTATAGCCAAGAATTCCTTGCATTTCTCCGCCTGCCGCCCGTTGCATCGCCGCACAAATTTCTTGATAGCTGGTAGCTTTTTCAGTACGAAATGTTAGATCGACTACGGATACATCAGGAGTGGGAACCCGCATGGCCATTCCTGTAAGTCTCCCTTTGAGCTCTGGTAACACTAGAGCAACAGCTTTAGCGGCACCTGTAGAAGCGGGAATAATATTTTGTGTGGCACTGCGTCCCGATCTCAAAGCTTTGCGACTAGGGCCATCTACCGTAGGCTGAGTAGCTGTCATAGCATGGATAGTAGTCATTAAACCTTCAGCTAAACCAAAGTTATCGTTGATAACTTTAGCGATTGGAGCTAGACAGTTTGTGGTACAGCTAGCATTAGAAACGATTACATCTTGACTGGGATCATAGCTATGGTGGTTAACTCCTACTAAAAGAGTTTTCACTTTATCGGGATCTTTGGTAGGTGCCGAGATCACGACTCTTTTTGCTCCTGCGACCAGATGTTTAGCTGCCCCTTCATAGTTGGTAAAGATTCCCGTTGCTTCTACTACAAAGTCCACATTATATTGTTTCCAGGGTAACTCTTCAGGATTCTTGTGAGAAACGCAAGGAATAGCCTTGCCATTGACAATAATTGAATTTTCTGTGGCTTCAACAATTCCCGGGAAACGACCGTGAGTAGAATCATACTTTAACAGATACGCGATCGCTTTTGCCTCTACGAGATCGTTGATACAAACGAACTCTAAATTAGGATTATTGATTCCTGCTCGAAATACTAATCTGCCAATGCGACCGAAACCATTAATTGCAACTTTAATTGGTGGCATAGTTATTTATTACTCCTTAGTTATGATTTTGGTAAATACTGTAATTGAAGCCGTTATATTTTTACGTCCTTATGTTCGTAGAGGGGTCTTATCTTTATTAAATATGCATGTTTTCTTTTTTTGAAGTGGTAAAACTTTAAAAAATAATTACTAAATTTAAGATAGTTTAAGAAATGCAAACTAGATGGGTCAATAAAATTAATTTTATTGGAGAGGATTAGGGAAGAGATCAAAGGGAAGATTTGGTAGTAAAATAATGGATATATTGCAACAATAACGGTATAAACAAATACTACTTAATATTTTTTTTAGAAAATATTAGGAGATTTGCCAAACAAATTAATATCTGGCATGGACATGTAAAATTTGGATAAAAAAGTCAAATATTATATATTCTAGTAATGAACCAATGTATATTATCAAATAATATAATAGTTTTGATGATTCTTGTCAATACAAAAATTGACGATCATTAGACAAATTTATATAGTGAAAGATAAAAAAAATCTAGATACTATTCCCAATATCTTGATAATTTTAGTTATTGCACCAGGTTATTTATTTTATTGTTAATAATCGAATAAAGAATATCTAAGCAATCATAAATTCATCTTGATAGCTCATCTTTTCTTGAGATTTGCATGAACAGCTAACCAAATACAAGGAGGTTCAGAACTGGTATATTCAACGCGATGCTTTTGATGGGCGGGAATCAACAGATAATCTCCTGCTGTTAGTTTTATTTGCAAACCATCAGCATAAGCCAAAGAAGCTTCTCCTTGCAAAAGAATTACCCACTCGTCTTGGTCTTGGTCATACCATTCCCCAGTTGGTGTAGTCTGACCAGTAGAAATGATGCGTTCAATCAAAATATTATCGGCGCAGACCAAAGTCTCAAATAATTCTTGTTCGGGAAGAGATGAGGGCAACTTGAAAATATTAATCATTTTTAAGACTATTATTTTTAAGACTATTATTGATTAGCAAATGAGTTTAGTAACTTAATATTATTTAATAGTAAATATGAACTATAAATATTAAGTTTTTGCAGAGTTTGCAGTAAACAAAAAAGAGGATAGAATTAATAATTAGATTGCTAGGCGGAAACTTGTTCTAACAAAGAGTGATATAAGTTATTGGGAGAAATATCTCAATCCACGGCAGTTATTGGAGGATATATCAAACTGTGACTTTAGAAGAGATTATTGTTAAGGGCGGGGTATCAATTTGGCCCCTGTTGTTTCTTTCTGTGCTTTCTATTGCTACTATTTTAGAGCGACTCTGGTTTTGGTCACGGGTTTTGCTACAAGAGAAGACTATCCTTGAGCGTGTTGCCGAAGCCGCACAACTAAATTGGAGTTTAGTCACGAAAATTGCCCGCGAGTACAGAAAGCATCCTCTAGGAAATTTTATTTACTCTCCTCTACAGCTTGATGATCCTGATCCAGAAGTATTTCATTTAGCTTTAGAAGCAGCAGCCGACGAAGAATTAGCCAAGATGCGCAAGGGAGAAAAAGTGCTAGAAGTAATAGTAGCGCTGTCTCCTCTGTTGGGATTATTCGGCACAGTTTTGGGATTGATTCAAGCCTTAAGTTCGATTAAAGTAAGCGACCTGGGGGGCAGTTCAGCTTCGGGAGTCAGTGCGGGGATTGGAGAGTCTTTAATCTCGACAGCTGTAGGACTGTTAATTGCAATTATTACTCTATCTTTTTATCGTTTATTTCAAGCACTATGGGCCAAAAGAGTCAGAATATTTCGTAAAATAGGTAGTCAACTGGAAGTTATGTATCGTCAAAAATGGTTTGAAGAAGAAATAATCGAAGACCTGGTGGAGAATCCAGAAGATCAGTTTGGTTTTGAATCGAGATTCTCGACAAACCATGATAGTTAATTTATAAAAATACTCCATGACTGCCAAGAAAAAAAGATTACATAAAAGATATTATGCTGCTCCAATTCGACGCTTTCGACTGTGGCAAGATGATTCTCATAATCAGGAAGTTAAAATTGAACTTTTACCTTTAATTGATGTCATTTTTTGTATTTTAACTTTCTTTTTACTTGCAGCAGTTAATTTCTCCCGTCAACAAGCTATTAATCTTGATTTACCTCAAGCCAGAACCAGTACTCCTCAAATGCGGGATATGCTAATAGTTTCGATTGATAATATCGGCCAGTTGTATGTAGAGAAAGAGTTAGTTACCAGAAATGTATTATTAGCAAAAGTCGCAGAATATCAACAAGAAAATCCTGAAGGATTAATGGTATTGTATGCCTCAAGAAATACTACCTATAGAGAAGTAGTGGAAGTTTTAGATCTTCTCAGACAAGTGGGAGGAGAACGTGTTGCCTTAGCAACAATACCTATTGGAATCCAACCAGAAAATGATGTTCCCGCCACTCCTCAAATTCCCGATTATTCTCCGCTTCCTGGTTTCCCTAATCCTACAGAACTACCTAGCAAGTAATTATTTAAATCCCATTATTAAGTATTTAATATTTATCATTGAATATTGGGCATTTATCATTAAATATTTAACGGTAATCAGTTTTTAATTATCAACTATTAACTAATTTTTAATGTCTGATATTGAAGTCTTAATTAATCAGGTTCAACAAGAAGCACAACGAGAAGAGTTTCCTATCGATATTCCTGTATATAAATACGCCAACCTTGAACCTACTTATCCTGTATTGTATGCGGGAAATTTACAGAGTCCTTTATGTTTTTTTGGTCGGGATTTGGGAAAGGATGAGGTTAAAGCCAGGCAACCTTTAATCGGTGCGGCAGGGACTCTAGTTAGACAAGGTTTCTATCAAGCTATGCACCACAGAAAAGCTAATTCTCCTCAAGAATTACAATCAATTTGCGATCGCGTTTTGCTAGCGAATACTGTTCCCTATAAACCTCCTGGTAATAAAGCTTATTCTGTCAAGGTTAAACAACGGTTTCGTCCCTATATTGAACGCTTGTTAGTCTTTCATTGGCAGGGCAATCAAATTATTACCCTGGGAACAGAAGCTTTTAAATGGTATGCTCCCTATGGAAAACCGAGAGAACTTGATGACTTCTTTAGAAAGAGCGATCGCTTTAACGTTAACCTAAATCTTAATCTCACTGCAACTGATATTAAAGGAAAAACCTATCAAAAATTAGTTTCTTTGTTACCTTTACCCCATCCCTCTCCTTTAAATCAGAAATATTATGCTATTTTCCCTCAAATGCTCCAAACTAGATTATCTCAAGTGGAATTTTAAGGTGTTGTTTAATCAGGGTAAAATTATTAGCGTCGGGACGTAGTCTGCTACGTCCCGACTATTTATAATTAGGCAATAGGAAATTAAGGAAATTGAAATTAAAAAAAATCCGATGTTTTCAAAATAAAATATTCCAAATATTTGAGCATCCTTTTAGAGATTTATATCATTGGTTGCTGGTTATTAATTGGTGGCAGTTTTTATTATTACTAAGTGTATTTTATTTTTTTGTTAATGTTGGTTTTGCTTGCGCTTATTTAACTACAAATGGTGGAATTGCTAATGCTAGATCTGACTCATTTATCGATGCTTTTTTCTTTAGTGTCCAGAGTCTTTCTACTATTGGCTATGGTGCCATGTATCCTCAAACTCTTTATGCTCAAATCTTAGTTACTTTTGAGGTCTTAGTAGGTTTATTATTAGTCGCAATGGCAACAGGATTAATGTTTGCTCGCTTTGCTCAGCCTAAAGCCAGAGTTCTTTTTAGTAACGTAGCGGTAATTTGTCCTTTCAATAATATTCCTAGTTTAATGCTAAGAGTTGCCAACCAAAGGGATAATCGCATCATAGAAGCTCGTATTCAAATGAGTTTGTTAAAAAATGAAATTAGTGCCGAAGGAATTAATTTAAGAAGATTTTATAAGCTTCATTTAATGCGTTCAGAATCTCCTAGTTTTGCTCTGAGTTGGCTGGTTATGCATCAAATAGATGAATCCAGTCCTTTATATGGAGAAAATATGGATTCTTTAATTAAATCTGATGCCGAAGTTTTAGTCATTTTAACAGGTCTAGACGAAACTTTTTCTCAAACTATTCATGCTCGTTATATTTATAAAATTCATGATATCTTATGGTCAATGAGATTTGTTGATATTCTCCGTAAATCAAGAGATAGAGAATACACAATCGACTATGAAAAATTCCATGATGTAACTCCTATTTAAGCCAAGTAGCTAATTACATTTATTAACTAATGAATAATTCAACGATCGCGATTTATCCTGGAAGTTTTGATCCAATTACTTTAGGTCATCTTGATATTATTACCAGAGGCAGTAACATGTTTGATAGTGTAATTGTTGCTGTGCTTTCTAATCCTAGCAAACAACCTTTATTTACTGTAGAAAAACGCATTGAACAAATTAAACAATGTACGATTAACTTACCTAATGTTGAAGTAGATAGTTTTGCAGGATTAACAGTAGAATATGCCAAAATAAATGGAGCAAAAATATTATTGCGAGGTTTACGAGTATTATCCGATTTTGAAAAAGAGTTGCAAATGGCTCATACCAATAAAACTTTATCTAAAGAGATCGAAACAATCTTTTTAGCAACAGCAAAAGAATATAGTTTTCTTAGTAGCAGTGTTGTCAAAGAAATAGCACAATTTGGTGGAGAAATTTCCCATTTAGTTCCCGCAGATATTGTTGATGATATTTACTCTTATTACAATAAAAATTAATGAGGAATTAATAATTAATAATCGACAAAGTCAGAAGAAGTCCCGCCGTCCCGTCAAGCGGGATCGAGATAAAGCGACGGGGTCTCTCTGAACAGACCTTGCTAATAAGTAGTTTTTATTGAAATTATTGAAGTGTTATCAAAAAAATTTAGTTTTTTTTAATGTTTTTATATGGGGAAACTAAAAAATTTTGTTTAGAATTGACCTAAAAAATATCATTCAATTTAAACTCTAAAGTATATCTTTAATCTCTTAAATAATTTACTATCCTAAGATGTTATATCAAGAAGAATCACTGAATTCAGCAGCTAAAAGCACCAACAATACTGAATTATTGCCACAAGAAATAGCGTCTAATTCGATTGACTGTACTTTCGATATTCAAAAACAGTTAGATTCTTTAGAAAATTGTATTTCAGAAAAAGCTAAAATTCCCTTTACAGATCTTATTATTATTAACAAAAGTTCAGTATTAGAGAGCCTTAAACTATTAAAAGCTAATTTACCTCCTGCATTGGCTCTCGCGAATGAAATTCTGCAGCAGAAACAAGTAATTATTAGCAAAGCAGAAGATTATGCGCGTAACAGAGTAATCTCAGCCGAAAAAAAAGCCGAAAAAATATTGCAAAACTCTGGTATTATACGCCAAGCGGAGCTAGAAGCAGCACGAATCCAACAAGATGCAGAAGAAGAATGTAAGCGACTATTACAATCAACCCAAGAAGAAATCGGGAGACTGCGGGAGTTAACGGCGATCGAATACGAAGAGATTCAAAAGGGCGCTGATACTTATGCAATAAATGTTCTGAGCAACTTAGAAGAACAACTTGTGCAAATGTTGGAAGTAACCCGTAATGGTCGTCAGCAACTAGAGCCGTCGTCTGAAAGTAATAAGTAATAAGTAAAATGAGCAACAAAAAAATTATTTGTACTGATAAAGCGCCTGCTCCTGTAGGGCCTTATAATCAAGCTATTTCAGCTTCGGGGAACATGATTTTTCTTGCTGGTCAAATTGCTCTCGATCCCCAAACAGGAGAGATTGTTGGCTCATCGGATGTGGCTCTCCAAACAGAACAAGTGATGAAAAATATTGCGGCTATTTTGACTGAGGCTGGGGCTGATTGGTCTAATGTGGTTAAAACTAGTGTTTTCCTGACTGATTTAGCTAATTTTGCTACTGTAAATCAAGTTTATGGTAAATATTTCGATGAAGCTACTGCTCCGGCTCGTGCTTGCGTAGAAGTTTCTCGTTTACCTAAAGATGTTTTGGTGGAAATAGAATGTATTGCTGTTGTTAATTAGGATAATTTCCAAGAAAGCCTATTGTTTTAAATTGCTCATTAATTGGATTAAAGTTGCGATCGCGAAGCGCCAGGCTTTGCCTGACCGCAAAATGCTACATTTAGCGAGATCGCTTTTAAATAAGTATTTCTTAATTGGCAGATTACAATGACAGCTTGATCACCTTTAGCATTAATCATCTTCACCATACCAGCCAATTGTTCTCGATCAAGTTACGATTTATATGTGTTGGAGTTAGGAAAATCAATCTATGAATCTTGTTTTAGAGCGTGAGACACCGCTTCTGTAAATAGATATTAGGAGTTTAACCTATGGAAATTACGCTCAATCTACCTGACAAGCTGGTTCAACATTTTAACCAAAATCGCCTTGAACGCGAGATTTTGGAAGCCTTGGCAGTACAAGCATACCAAGCCCAAAAAATCACCAGTGCTGAGGTAGGTCAAATCCTAGGTTTACCGTCTCGTTGGGCAGTAGATAGCTTTTTGAAGCAGCACCACGCTGATTTACATTACGATGAGGTAGATTTGGTGAGCGATCGTGAAACTCTCCGTCAACTCCGTGCGAATCATTCCAATAGCACCTCATGATCGTCGTTTCTGATACTTCGCCGATCAATTATTTACTGCTCATTGACCAAATTGACCTGCTTCCCTACTTGTTTGAAAAAATCATTGTTCCTGAGGTGGTGCGGGATGAAATGCTTAACCCAGATGCTCCACCAGCCCTTCAGCAATGGATTGCTAATCCTCCTCCTTGGCTTATAATTCAAGCAGTCCCAGTGATTGATGCAACTCTGAGTAGTCTCGATCTAGGTGAACAAGCCGCAATTACTCTGACTCAAACATTGTCAGCAGACTTACTGATTATTGATGAACGCTTGGGAAGGCAAATTGCAAAGGAACGAGGAATTTCCATTATCGGTACTCTGGGAATTTTAGATGATGCTGCCAATCAAGGTTTAGTAGACTTTTCAGATGCTATTGCTCGATTGCAAAAAACGAACTTCCGTATATCCCGTCGCATCATTCAGGCATTGTTGGATTAAAAAAGAGCGATCGCTTCTGCTACCTCTCTTGCAATATCTTCTCTTTAAATTAT
Source organism: Xenococcus sp. MO_188.B8 (assembly GCA_030065615.1). Taxonomy (GTDB): domain Bacteria; phylum Cyanobacteriota; class Cyanobacteriia; order Cyanobacteriales; family Xenococcaceae; genus Xenococcus. The sequence goes on from JASJDR010000211.1 coordinate 10,079, forward strand.
TGACTGTTTCTGTCTGACTTTTCTGCTTGAGATATTAGAACCTGTGACTACCGCAAATAGTCTCGAACAACAAAAATCTGCTTACTTGAACCTTTCTGATTTTGCTTTTTAATCCGAATCAAGCGATTATCAAGGCTTTCCTGAGTTTGCAAATATTCATGGAGTGTATTGAATTTGTCCTTGATAATCTCGGTCTGTTTTACAAATGATTATTCCTGCATGTTTTAAACCACTATTGTGTAATTCAATAAAATCATCTCGATTGAAGGTAATTACAGCAAAATCATTCTGGGTTGCGTAATTCATAACTTCGCGATCGCATATGCCTTGGTTTGCTTGTCCTGCATCATAGCTTGTTGTTACTCGATATCCCAAATCTCTTAGCTTGTAAACCATATCCAAAGCAAAATTTTCATTGGAGTAAAAGCTAAAATTCTTCATCAAATCTATTCGTCAATTGAGGCAATAATATTGTCTATTTCTGATTTATGGTGAAAGTAGTAGCCCCATACAGCAGTTAAATCATCTAAAGTCAGATTGGGATAATTATGTAGTAGTTCTTGTTCAGTTGCTCCCTGTTGACGTAAAGAAACGAGTGTCCAAACAGGAATCCTGGTATTGCGAACGCGGGCATGACCTCCACAAACCCCTGATGTCTTCTGGATAATTTGTCCCTGAAGGGATGTTTCTGAGAGTTCCATGCTGATAAACTCCAATTTTTATAGAGGCTCTTTACAATATAATCCTTTGATTAATCGCGAGATCGCCTTTTTATGAGTTTGGCTAAAGTCAAGTAGCTTACCAATCATATTCATGAAGAGTTATTAATCATAAAATCATAAATACATCAATAAAAGGTAATTCAAATTGTAAAACTTCTTTGTATAAAAACAATAGTGCGTTTCTGGCAACGTTTTGTGTCGATGCAGCCACATTCTTATACCAATTTAAAATAAGAATGCAACATTTAATTCTGTAGGGGCGATTGGCCAATCGCCCCTACCACCATGATCTGTCGTGAACATTATTTAATTTGGTATTATCTACTGCTAAATGTGATAGATCTGACAATTCCGAAAAAGGCGAAAATGCTGAATGACAGAGGGTTCAAGGCATATAATCTGATGAAAATGCTCCGACAAAGAGGCAAAAACCACAATGAGCACAGAGATATCCACCATAATCAACAGTTTTTTCGTCAGATATAGCCAAGAATTCCGCCAAGGCAAATTAGAAGCCTTTGAAGTAATCATGGCATTAGCCATGAGCCATGCCTATGGGTGTTGTAACCCAAAGCAGTGGGCAGATTATCTGGGAATTCAACCCCAAAAAATCTATGCAGAAATTCAAAAATGGAGCTTATATCGACTCAAAGAACTGCTGATTAAAATGATGGTGCATCAAGCGGCATCAGAGATCAAAGAAGTCAAACTCGCGCGTTCCTTTGCTGAGGAAACCTCAGCAGGGTCGCTCGTCAAAACAAAGTGCCGCTAGCCAGTCAAGAGCCAATATTACTCTGGCAGTGGATGACAGCGTAATTGACAGGGTAGGAAAACGGCTACGTTGCACTTGGAGTTGGTATAGCGGGCGTTGGAAAAAAGTAGTCAAGGGACAAAATCTTCTGGGGATAGTCTTAACCATTAACGGTAAAGCCTTGCCAATCCATTTATTATTCTGTTCCAAACAAGGTTGCAAAAATACCGATAAACCAAGTTTATTAATCTCAATGTTGACCCGATTAAAAAAAGAGTTTGCTCAGCATGATTTAGCTCTCACAACTATCCCTATCACTATGGATTCTTGGTATGTTTCTGAGCCTCTCAAACAACAATTACATCAACTGGGGTTTAGTAAAATTGTGATTGTGGGGAAAAGCAATTACATCTTTTATGATGGTGAAATTAAACACTCCGCATCTCAATGGAAAAAAGAGATTGAATATGATTTTAACTATTGGGGGATTAATGTTCCCGCAAAACGTAAAACCCTCGAAAATCCTAGCTTTGGACTAGTTAATCTCCTGTTCTTCCAGAAAAGTACTACTCGCTCCTTCTATTTGATGGATTTTAGCACCAGTTCTTTGCGTAGCGTTCAGATGTGGCGAATTTGGCAAGCTCATAATCTCATTGAACAGTTTTGGAAAATCTTGAAATCGGTGCTGGCAATCGGATTAATGCGACTTCGTGGTGATGGTCTTTACACGGGTTTGCTAGTTAAGATTATGGCTTATTTATTTTTCACTTCTTTTCAATATCGTCTTGGTTTTCGTCATCTTTCTTTAACCCAGATTATGCGTAAATTAAGGCGTGAATGTGATTTACTGCAATTACTGAGTGAGCATTTTCATCTTGATTTTCTGGGAATTACAGCTATTTCTTAGCTTTCAGCTTCTTTCTGAATTATCAGTAGATAATCCCTGATTTCCTCAACTCCCATTTCGCGCTTGATGACGTTTGTGGTGAAACGGAATAAAATTGCTTAATAAAATATATATAAGACTTTTCGGTCTTAATACTCATATGCTTAAGACGCAATGTGTTGCGTACTCGATCTAGCAGACGAGGTTGTTGTGGCTCGCTCATGCACAATTTTAGTAAAAATGTTTTTAATAAAAAAAGTAAAGTTCTCTCATGTTCATTATTGCCAAATTGATGTGAATAGATGGCAAACTGCGGTAAATGTAACAAAATGTGTATGTTAGATCGCAAAGTGCAGTTTTTGTTACCTATAATGATTGCTAGTAGTAAATAGAGTACAAAATGCAGTAATTTACCCATTATAAGAGTGCTAAACTGCAAAGTGCCGTTGAGAAATAAGCGAAGAAGTCGTCCAAAATTAACTTCGGATTTTTAGCTAGCACTTTCCATAAATACTATTAGAGCAAATTGTAATTGTAACTTATTTATGGAAGACTTCTAACCGCGTCGCGCAGCGGCTGCGGTTGAGCTAGTCCGTTAGGCGTAATGAGGCCGCCTTTATTAGCCTCACAATCTATTGGAGGAAGATGTTATGGCTACTATGAGAATTTGGGGGGTTGTAAACAGTGATGGTACGGTTAATAGTGGAGGAGGGTTTTCAATAAACCACCAAGGAGATGGTGAGTATATTATCTCGTTTTCGACCGCATTTTCAGGAATCCCCGCGATTGTCGGGAACCAAGTGTTGTTTGGAAGGCCAAATCAAAACCCTCTTGATGGCCTAGTGTTTCCATTTTTAGATTCAGGGTCTGCAACAGTCTTGACCTCGAATGCCAATGGAGCCAAGGTTGATCGTTCCTTTGCCTTTATCGCCATAGGTTCAATGGATGAGTAGAAAGGGCAAGCCGACCTCATCAGCCGCGCCGGATATGTAACGCCTTAATATCTCTCGTCCTACAAAACGCCTAACAACGGGCTCCAAGGGACGCCCGCGCGATAGCGCCGCCGCCCCTGAGCCCAAGCGTTATCTCTTGCCCTTCCATATTTCTCCTCTGGTGGGGCCTGAAAATCTTTTAGTTGTAGAGTTGACACTCCCACCGTTAAGCTGACGCTGTAACGGGGGATTCTTGTTTCAGCGCCTCTTGGCTAGACACAGTTGCCTGTGCCCCCGCTAGACCGACTCCACAAGCTTTTTCTCTAACGGTATGTCCTA
>JASJDR010000212.1 GCA_030065615.1 Xenococcus sp. MO_188.B8
TCTTGGCGACGTTGATAATATTTTTGCAAATTAGCTAATTCTAGATGCCACATCTTTTCTGGAGTATAGTCAGAACTAGCAATCTCCCGAGCTAATTCCTCCTCCTCTTCAGTGATTTTGACAGGTTCTAGAGAACGAGCAATTGATTCTAAATGCTCTTTGTCTGCGGTAGCAATCAATGTCGCTAAATGCTCAATGAGCGTTTCGGCTGCTTCTTGTTTTCCCGGAGGTATATCAATTTTCCGTTGAACTGTCTTACTCATGATATTCGGTAAGAGATGTATATAACTATTATATAGTATGTAAGAGATGTCTAAAATTTAAGAGTTTGCTCAAGCCGAAGCTTAACCGCGATCAAATCTTGCCAAGTCTGCCACTTGGGGCTGTCTTTTTCTAGTGAAGGATTACGCAGTAAATAAGCAGGGTGAAAGATCGGCATCACAGCAGTCCCTTCCAAATCGAGCCATTTACCCCGTAAAGAGGTAATACTTTCCCTTTTCCCAGTCAATCCAGCTACAGCAGTAGCACCAGCACAGATAATTATTTTCGGTTCAATCAGTCTCAGTTCATCAATCAAATAGGGTTTACAAGCTTTGATTTCCTCTGCACTTGGTTTGCGGTTATCTGGAGGTCGGCAGCGGATGATATTGGTAAAATAGACGCTGGAATCAAGCTGTACAGCTTTGAGCATTTTCAATAAAAACATCCCTGATTCACCGACAAAAGGTTGTCCTGTTTTGTCTTCTTGTTTCCCTGGTGATTCACCAACGATCGCAATATCTGGTTGAAGATCGCCTCTTCCTATTACTACCTGTTGGCGTTTTTGACTCAAAGAACAGCGATCGCAGTTTGAGCAAGCTCGATTTAGTTTTTCTAGGGAAGAATAAAAAGTTAATTTCTGAGTTAAATTTTTCGATTGGCAATCAAATAATTGTGTCTGCTCGATCATATTAAGAACCATCAGTATTTTTGATAACTTTCAATCGTTAGGTTCTTACCGAATTAATTTAACTTTTTTGGAAATCAAATAAACAAACTTGGGGAAATTTTGAAGTATTTTCCTAACTTTTTAGCTTGTTCTTTACTAATCGCTCTTTTCCCATTAACAATTGCCGAAATTAATCCTTTTGAGGGACTAACCACTCCAACTAAATCCGCTTGTTTAGTATGACTAACTTCTAGAAGATGCTGCAAAATTTCGTGAGGTGGAAGATCTCGCCACTCTTTTAGGTTATAGTTATTTTCCTCATAGTCCTCAATTAACTTCACTAGCAGACGGAGTAAGGTAGTCTCTTCAGGGGCACGGTTCTTTTTTTTTGCAATCAACTTTTCAGCTACAGCAAGATTCTGTTCGTATTCTGCTTCCGTTTCGATAATTTTAGGAATCAACTGCACTTGATCCAAAAGCTTGAGGTAATTTTCTCGATTAATAGTAAGAGTCATTTTTCCATTTCTCTCTTCGGTGCGCATTCCCTTGCGTCTTGCGCCGACGCGGGGTCGCACCGCGTATTCGGCGTGGGTTAAGAAATATTTAAAGTAAGCAATTTGTTCTTCATAGTCTATGTCGAGAATCAGGCGATATTTATTACCTTTAATGTTAAAAACAGTGAAGTTACCCACTGCCTCGGCGTCTCGATAAACTTGCTGTACCTCAATTAAACTCTGCCATTCTGCTTGGTCAATTGTTTTACAGAATGCCTTAATCGTGGTGGCAACATCTGGATACTTAGATGCAGCTTTTTTAAGCTTACCAGCTGAAATTAGATGCATTTGAGTTTTTAGTAGCTAAGTTTTCAAAATGAAAACCTATTTATGATGTTTGCATATTGAAAACTTATTGTCAAATTTCGCTACTATATTCTTCATTGGATTGACGATTAAACTATCAACTTACTTGAGCGCAAAAGTATCGTTAGCAATAATTGTTACTTCAATTCCAACTTCAAGCACGGCAATATTGGGGAGTTTTTCTAATTCTTTTTCTCCTCGTAAAGAGCGATCGCTGAGGCGCTCCGCCAAAGGATTAAAAAAGCCATCAAGTGCAGCAGCCCAAACTTCCCGATTGCTATTATCAACTGTGGTAGAAATACTAGAGTTAAAACCATTAGTAATGACAGAAGAAGAAGTATTGGGTTCGGTAAAAACTTCTCCTACTTTTCCCAATCCTGAGAGGTAACTAACTAGTAAATCTGTTCTGGTATAATCACCACCGCGATCGAAGTAACCTTTAGCTATTAATGGTTCCTGCTGCTTACCAAGGATAGCCAGTTTTTGAGGGGGAATAGAGCGTTGCTGTAGTTTGCCTTGTTGATTTGTACTAATAATTGCTACAGCAGTAGCATTAACTAAGCGATTCCCAGGATTTACTGAACTAGTTTCAGCTACTAGGACGGTTCCTTTAGTTAAAGCAACTTGACCATTACTGGCTAATAAGTTTTCAGTCAGAGTAAGAGCAAAACGCTTATTAGGTTGCTCGGAACTAGTAACCGATTCATCCCACAGTAAAGGAATAGAAATTTCTGCTGTGACCGTCGTTCCGTAAGCTATTTGATGGTCATTTTTTGGTTCAATAGTTCGGCGATTGAGTATTCCTTGAGTACCTGGGGTAGAACTACTAGAAATATTGATGGTGGTGGGATTAGTAGCAGTATTGTTAACGAAAGCTGTTGTGGTAGAAGGAGTTTGATTTTTAGCTATTTGACTCGAAGTAAGAGGCGTACCTTTTCCAAAATTAGCTAGTTGCGTCCATCGCTGCTGAGGATCGATCCTGGGTTGAGGCTCAACTGTCGGTCTCGGTCGAGGGGTAGGACGCGGTGCAGGACGAACAGCTCTCGGCTGAGTTGTTGGTTGAAGTCTAGGCGGTTGTGGCACAGAAGTAGGAGCAACAGGTTCTTCAATGGCAACTATTTCTGGTAATTCCTGCGCTTTTTCTTCTCTTTGCTCTAATTGATGTTTTTGGTCTCGCAGTGCCAGTTTACCTCGGTAATCCACTTGAGGGGTTGCGACTTCCTCTGTCTCATTTGAAGTCGACTCGACAATTTCTATCGGTGCTTTTTTCGGGGTCATTAAATTCCAAATCCCTAACAGAAATAACAATCCAAGTCCTGTCGCACCATAGATAAAAAGACTACGCACAAATGGTTTTTCTTCTACAGGAGTTGCTTCGGGAGCATCTTCTTTTATGCGATATTGCTGTTCGATTTCTAAAGGTCGTTCGGCTTCAGTTTCCCACCCAGCGAGGTGAATCTGATCTTCTCTAGTGAGAGGTTCTTGAGTTTCAGTATGGATATCAGTCATTGTAATTAAGCTTCAAATTCTTCGATGTTAGTAATTTCCAATCCGTAGGCTCTAATGCTTTCAATTAGCTGCTGCAAACTATTGCTTTCTTCGGCGATCGGTTTCGAGGGAATCGCCGCAGCTTTAATGGTTAGAACCTTGTTAAAAGTGACAGTTTTAATTTCGGTGTTAGTTGCCGAGTCAAAGAGAATCCAGTCAGCGACGACATTAACTGTCCAGGAATCCTGTTTTGTTACGGGAACGGGTTCGGATAGGTAGCGAACTCTAGCCGACGATTTGAGTTGATTATTTTCGGCAAATACGGATGAGGGCACCAGTTGGCTAAATTCTTGAAGAAAAGCCTTTTGTAACTGGGTATCCATCATCTGTGCTGCTGCATAAGAATTGGCGGGGATGGTCAGTTGGCCATTGAGCTTAACTGCCATTTCTCCTCCCGACCAACCAAGCATCAGGGCGTACCATTTTTTGGCAAATTCGCTAATCGATTCGGGGCTGCGATAGTTCCCTGGTTTGACTTCGGCTAGGATGGCATCACCGTTATTGAGTTGTACGGTAGTAATCTTGCTGTTGGCTAACTTACGATAACTGCTAGCAGTGCTACAGGAAGAAAATGCCAGCAGGCTAAAAGCGATCGCTAATGCCAGCTGTCCTAAGACTATTTTTTCCTTGCTAGCAGGAGCGATTTGACTGAGTTTATTCTGAGATTTGTGATTAAACATTTTCAATAGATAATTAAAATTATAAGACTAATAAGACTGCTTTACTGACTACTTCCGTGCTGAAGCTGATGGTTTTATCAACACTGTTGTTGATAGCCTGATAGAGAGCTATGCCACCACCTTTACTCAGGGTATAAGCTAAGCCTGGACCGAAGAAGGCAGCGAGAACCAGAAAGGTCATATCGCTAAATAGTTGAGCGTTACTTAAAACGATCGCGGTAGCAGCCAGACCGATTATGATGGTGTAGCAAACTTGAATAGCAGCGATCGCGGCAAAGCCAGTCAACCAAATAGAGATGAAGCGTTGACCGGTGGGAATCAGGGTCAGGATTACGGCAATGGGCGCTAAAACCGAATGTAGTAGTAGGGCAATTTCAATAATCATATTGAAAGCTAGCTGTACGGCAATTAGCAGGGCATGAACTAAAGCGGTGAGCACGATTTTCTGGGGTGCTAAGATAATTTGTCCCACCGCTGCAATATTGAGAATTGCTCCTTTGATTTTGTCTTTGTAGTTGGCTAAAACTGCTAGGGGACTCCCATTATTTTGCGCTTCTGCTTCGGCAACGATGCGATCTATTTCCGGGAGTGCCGCATTCAAACAATCGGAATATTCAGTGCCGTTAAAGCTATTACACTGGTTAATCAGAGAATCGATTTGTTCTCTAGCCGCATTGGTCAGTTGAATATCTTGAAGGGCATTTTGAATGCTAGTTGAGGCAATCTGAGTCGTACTGATGGCTCTGACGAATTCGCGATCGATAGTTCTTAAGGCTCCTACTCCCTGGGAAATTAAATAGCCATTATTACCGAGCATGATTGCGACAATGGTGGGCCAAAGCATCAAGATAATCAATCCATGCCAGTCTCTTTTTTGAACGATTTCCGAACCCTGTTTGAGAGCTAGATAAATCAAGAGCAGTAAGCCAATATCGGCTGCCAAGCGCATTACGGTTACCCAAATCGGCGAACTGGTATCTAAGATCACTTGCTGCCAGACATTTTCAAAACCCTGAAATATTAATTCTCCCGTGCCGAGGGCTTCTTTGAGTACCAGTAAACTTTCAAAGTCGGCAAAAGAATCCATTGCGAATAATGCATTAGAAATAATCAAGCTCATATATCGTCCTCGCTTTGCTCTGTAGGGTTTCCTGGTAATCGGAGCAGTCCCCACTGTCTGACAGTGAGATTGGTTGTCCCGATTTCTTCTCGACGTTTAGCCGCATTAATCGCCGCTAATTCTTCAGCTTGTTGGGCATTGAGTATATTGCTAATGGCGCGATCTACCTGTGCCTGTTGGTTTTGCTGCACGATGATCCCCTGTCTGGTGGCAGAGATCGCTTCTTGTTGCGAAAGATTCTGTAAGATTTGCTGGGTGACATCTCGATTTTGGGAGTCATCACCTAAATTAACACTTTCGTCTACGGTTTTTTGCACCAATACCGCAGTCTGTTTCAAATTGGTTTGGGCTGATTCGTTTAAGCTGCTGGACTCGACTGTTTCAACTAAAATTTCTCGTACAACAGCATCGGTCTCCGATTCTGAAATCGCATAGCTATTGGGAGTTCCTTCTAAAGTTTCACTTTGCTGTCTGCTAGGTAAATCAGCTTCCCCCTCTTCTAACTCACTATTGAAGACGATATCGATAATTTTGCCGATGTCAGGAATTTTGCTGCTGACAAAATCATCTACAGTCTGTTGAAATCCACCTAAAAAGCTCAGTATACTATCGGGAAGATTGCTAAATATGGTATCAATTACGCGATCGACGGTACGATCCAGTTCGTCATCGATCTTGTCTAGGATGGCGTTATTATCTGTTGGCTGTATGTCGGCATTTTCAATAATTTCTGATAAATCAATTATTTGAACACTGTTGTTGCTAGATTCTGTTGGTTGAATTAGCTCAATCTTTGGGTTTTCAAACTCGTCGGCTAAAGCTTTAGTTTGTTGGCAAAAGATTAACCCGATGGCTAATAATAACCAAGCATAAATGGTAAATGTAATTTTGAGACTGTTTAAATTTGAAGACATAATTTTTAGAAAAATCAGGGTCGAGAAAGTCGTCAATTTTGCAGATGGGCTATTTTCCTAAGACATCAACTAGGGAATTTTCGGTGCATCCAATACTTGACATCCCTGAACCTGAGCGAATGGCATTAACATATTGATTGGCAAAATCTCTCAATCCGAGCATTCGTCCGCGCATATTATGGGGATATCCTGCCATTACTCGCTCTCTGGCTTTGAGTTCAGCAGGACTGTTAGCAACCGCCGCCAGAGTCATGGCTGCGGGATAATACTCTGCTTGCCAGAAGCGGTTATCTTTCTCAATGAGCCATTTAGAGCAAAGTCTTGTTTTATCTGGTAAAAATAGTTCTGTAGAGTTGCGGTTAATTAATTCGCGATTGTAATTTAAATGATGAGCTAGAGATTTTGCCCCACTTGACGTGATTCTGCCGATCGCGCGGTAGTTAATATTTTGGAGGATCTGATCTCTAGCACTACAGTTTTGAATGGCATCAAGATCTTGAGAGATGAGAATGATTGAGATGCCGCTCTTACGCCCGACAGCGCACCAGTTACCGAAACCATTGGCAAATCCTTGTTTCTTAAACAGCACCGATACTTCGTCTCCCACAATCAAACTGCGAGGATAAGCCAGAGCATTACGCAGACAGGCAGCTTGAGTGGTTAAGGCTATAATATTTTGTTCAGCTTCGCTGTCGAGTCCCGAGAGGGCAAAAAACTTGATTTTGGGATTGGGAGAAAAGGAACTGGGTCTGCCGATCGCTTTCCCCAAGGGCGATTCTAATAGTGCCGATACCTGTACTTGAATCTGATTGATAGCAGCTCGATCGATATCTTCAAAACTCGGTAGGTTGAGCTGTTCTCTGGCGCAAAATCTCAGCCAGTCTTGGAGTACGGGCATTTCCTGCCAGGCTTGAGATTTCCAACCCCTTTCAAATGCTAAGTTATAGCGTTCGATAATTTCTGGGTCGCCCAAAAACAGATTGAGAGTTTTAGCCGCGATCGCTTCTACTCTTTGAGTTAGTCTGGGGTCATTAACCTTGCCCATCGCAATCTCCACAATGGCAGCTCGTACCGAGTCGAGCCATTGGTTTTTCCGATCTTCTCTCTCTTTACCCTGAAAGCGTCGCAGGTCGGGAGGTTCGACGAGATTATTCGAGTGATGGCGCAGGTCGTGATAGGCTCCCTCATCTCCCAAAAGCTCGATCGCAGTTTGAAAACTGTTGCCCTGACCGGAAGAGATATCCATGCCAATGACGGGAATACCCGCTCTTAAATGGTCGAGCATAAACTGCCATGCCAGGACGGTTTTCCCCGAACCGGATGTCCCCAAGATCAAGGCGCGACTGGTTTGTTGGTGGCAGAGATCGACGTAAATTGGTTGGCCACCGCTACCGATCAGCTCTACTCCCTGACGGTCTAAATCTCTGGTCATGGTGAGGGGAAAGAACCGCCAGACGGTATGATTGCTAAAGACATGGCGGCGGTCTTCTAATGCAGAGTTATTTTGTAACAAGCGGTTGATGTTAAGCGGCAGACTATCCAACCAGAGCGACCAGGCAATGTTGCGCTCCCGCTTAACCTTTGCCGTGCCAAAACTGCGACTCAGTTTGAGACAGGCTAAATCTAATTCTTTGGGATGGGAGCGATAGACGAAGAAGGTAACGGCAGTATGAAAGGATCTGGCTCCCTTACGCAGTTGTTTCTGCGCCTCAAAACTTTCTTCTGCCTTGAGTTCTGCGCCCACATCTCTACCCTGTCCTTTAAGGGCGGCGTGTTTTTGCGCCGAACGGGACTGTTTGGCAATTTTCGCGAGACTATCTTCAATCAGGCGATCGTTGGCTAGAGTAATTTCGACTACTGCTTCGGTATCCCTGACGTAATCTTGACTGAGAACGTCAAACAACCAACGTAGCTGTTCTCGTTGGGACATGGAAGTTTTGGGTCGTTCGGTCAGAGTCAGCACCGCACATTTTTGTCCTCTTCCTGGCAACCAAATGGTATCCTGGCTGCCGCGATGTTCGGGGCAAGCTGGTTCATCAATCCCTTCAGTGAGAACGGTAACAATATGCTTATCGTTCGCTACCTCTTCATCGAGGACAAAACCTTCTTTTAATTCTTTGAGGGAGAAGAGTTGGGGTTTGGCTGGTAATTCTGTTTCGGGAGAATGGAATTTATACCAGAGCCAATGCCATAATTCATCGCTGGATAGAGTTTGGGCGGCTAATCCCAGTTTGTTATTGAGCAGAGTTTCCCAGTTGATAAATCCTCGATCGAAAGCCTGTAGCAATAACTGTTGATAAAATCGTTCTTGATAGACGCGACTGTTACCGGAAAAGGAACTTAGAGCTTGTTGGAATTTTGTAGTCACTAATTTAATTAGCTTGCTGGTCAGGTCGTTAGTTGATGCTCCGGCATTTTCATCGTAAGTCCAGGTACAAAAGATCGTGCTGTTCCATTCTTGTCTGATTCCTTCTGTATGTAGTTCATTGACTCGTTTTTGTTCGTTACGAGTCAAAATAGCTACGGGAAGTAGATCGCAGTTGTCGGCGATCTCGTTTAATTCCTCTTGGCGAGGGATTTCATTGCCAAATTTTTGAGTGTGAATGGTCAATCTTTCTCCTGGTAAGACTTCTTTTAATCCTTCTTCAAGGGCAACAGCATAGTTACTGACCTCAGTGGATTCGAGGTTATTGTGATAGCCAGGAGTTTTGAAAGGGAAGACAATCTGGAAAGTAGATCCTCGATTGAGGAGTAGCCCAGATACTTGGTAGCCATCTTTCTCAATGGAGATGAGGCACACTAAATCTTGAAAATTTTGAAACGGCATAAACCTATATTCTTGACCTTTTTGGTTAGTTTTAGTCAGAGGTTTGAGATGAGCAGTCAGGCTGTTATCGGGAATTTGTTTTCTCAGGTAAGCAGGACGATTTTTAACTAGGGGAGAAATGTAAGGTAAATTAGCGGAGTACCAATCTTTGCCTGGGGGAAAGTGAAAGCGATCTATAAATTGATGGGGATGCTTGCCTGTTAGTATCCACCAGCCAATACAAAACCAGAGTGATACCGTACCAAATGCTCCCAGTCCGAAGTCAAAGAAGCCCATTGTGAGAACGTAACTGATAATGATTAGCACCGACCAAGGAATTAGTTGATTGGCAGGAATAAACAGGATCGTCGGCTGTTCCCCCAGTAATTGATTGATGCTAATTAAATCTTTATCGGGATCTTTAAGCATGATGAAGTTGGGGGGTAGTAAGTTTGATTGTTTAACTCAGTTCGCCTATGCTCCTGCTATCAGAACTGTCAGTACGTCAATTCCCATAATCGTGCCGAAAGCGATAACGATAGTGCCGATAATTGGTCTGGGGTCGTTTCCTTGTTGGGCTTGAACGAAGGCAAAGATCCCGGCTGCTACTACAAATAGAACAAAAGCAACTCGCAGAAAATCGAAGATTAGGGCGACACTGTCCGCAGGTAAACCGCTTGATGTCCCACCAATAACATCACTGACCCGATTTTCCAAATCTTGAAGGAATAAGGCGTTAGCTGGTTCGAGCATTCCGACTACCATTGTCAATCCCAGCACGAGCACTCCTACATGCCAGATACTAATACGATGTCCGATAGTTTTTTCTAGAACAGGCATGACCTTGGCACAGTAGTAGATTGCACCGAAAACAAGAGCCAAACTGGCAAGAACGAAGACGAAAAAGGCATCATTAATTGATAAATAAACTACTCCTGTTACTAGTCCTGCGGCACAGGGTAAATCGCTAGGGCGAATTTTGAGGTATTTCATTAGAGAGTTAACAGGATTTTTTATCGCTATTTTGTTTGGTGCGGGAGGTAAATCTAATCTTGTTTGCATCTTTTTGATTTTTTATGGATTAAAGAAGCGTACAAGAAAAATATATGATGGGTTATATAGCTATGTCTTATGACAAATAAACTTGATCTTTTAGTCTTTTTGTACAGTTTCTATTGACTGAAAGTTATTTTTTCAAAATTCATGATAGTAAAAAATCCATGACTGATTTATTGACCTCTACATTAGCCCGTGGTGTTCTTACTAACATCGCCACGGAAATTCTTGTTTCCCACGCCCAATCTCTTGAGGATACAGTTGCTGGACGAATGTTGAAATGGGCAGGATTAATTGAGCCAAATTTATATGACCGTTTACAAGATCTTTTGTTGAAGGCATTGAATCTTTACTTCAACCGATATCCTCAAAGAAATTTACTTGGTTTAGATTGTTTCTTTCTCGACCCTGAAGTTTCAAGACAAGTGGGCAGCTATATTTTAGAGCGTAAATCAATTAATTGGGATAGAGTTCAGGAAGCTTTTAAAAGACAGTTAAACAGTAATAAAGATACTCTCAAGCAACTTGAAAACCAAAATCTAAACTATAAACAAATTATTGAAGATTTTATTGAATGTTATCGACAAGTATTAAGAGAACAATTGAGTCTTCCACAAGTAGTTATTTTACTTGAAATACTAAATCAAAGTGAAAATCTGATTGCTGAATTCCGTGCGAGTGAACAACGGATTCGAGACTATATTGCTCAATTACAAACCAATCAACTATCTTCCCAAAATTTAAACCTTGCTTATCAGAATGGACAACAGCAATTAGCTCATAATCTAACTGAAGAGATGGGTACTGTTGGTTTACTTAACCCAGATCAAGCTTTACAGGTTATTCAAGCAAGACTTGACCCAACACCTGCACTTTTTGATATTGGATTGTGTAAAGGTCGGCAATTATCCGCTAATCCTAATGAATATTTTGTTTCTCACGGATTTGACAGTGATTTATTAGCCGATTGGCGAAAAACTCTAGAAGAAACTTTAGCTCAAACTAACGAACAAAGCGAAGTTCCTAGACCCTACTTTTCAGGAGATACATTGCTGGGTGGTTTTCGGTTGTGTGGTTTGTGCGAGAAACTGCACACGACAAGATTTAGTATGTTTCTGTTACCACCATCTCAAGATCGAAATGTTTATCTAGAATTGGGAATTGCAATTGGTTTAGGAACTCCTTTTTTCTTAGTTCAACATTATGAAGCAGATATTCCCAAGATACTCGATGGCTTAACTCGCTATACAAAAGGTGGTTTGTTTCGTACTATGCGTCGTGAGTTAGGCAATCAGATAGAAGAGTATGATTTTGGAGTAGTGCACTTTACTGCTAATTTAACACCTGCTAATAGACAGAAAAAATACTTAATTGCTGCGGGAGAACTAATAGAAGATGAGGATTTTGAAGGTAGTATTATTGACGCAGTAAATAACAGATATCCGCATCTAGAAGCTATATCTTTGACTGAACAACTAGGAGCTAGTAATTCAGGATGGATGTTAGAACAACTTATTGAGTCAATTCAAACTTCCCGTTTTGCAATTTATCGCGTCGATGAGAAATGTTCTCCTACAACTTTTCTCGCTCTTGGTATTAGTATTGGTCTAAATCGACCATTTCTAATGATTAATCGCACTAATCGCGAAGTCCCTGTAGATTTAAGAGGTATGGGAATATATCAGTTTCCAAACTTCGTTACTCTAGAAGAAGAAATAATATCTAGACACCAATCGTTCTTTGCTCGATACAACTAATGCCTGAAGCCTTTTCCTTTAATCGTGAATTTGATTTTGTGCGCTTAGAAGGATTGCGTAAAGCTACTGGACAACCTGCTCATGATTGGGATTTGTATATCATTAAAGAGCTAATTGATAATGCTTTAGATGCTGACGAAAATCTATGGCGAGAAAAACCAAATCAATTTCCACGAATCAGAATTCGGATCGAATACAACGAAATTCCCGATCTTAAATCTCAGGAATTATTTGTTGAAGTAAGCAATCGGAGTATTTTTCCTGTTGAAAAAATAAATGATATTTTTGCTACTCAATGGTATACCTCACGTAAAGCTTTTTTCAAAGGATTAACGAGAGGTGCTTTGGGTAATGCTCTAAAGACTTTGTTGGGAATTCCTTATGCTTTGAGAGAGCGATTGGCTAGTGATTGGAATCCAGGACTAAATCCTATGTCAATCGTTTGTCAGGGCAAAAAGTACTTGCCTCGATATTTAGTAGATTCCACTCATCAGACTATTGAGTTTGAGTGTAAACAAGAACCAACCAGGCGTAAAGAAGGGACATCTATTGCGGTGGGAGTAGATCATTTTTCTCAGGAACTTCCTCGCACTTTAGACCAGCTTCAAGAATTAGCCAAGCAATATCATATTTGTAATCCCCACTTTCAATTTGAATGGTCTGTAGACCTTTTAGATCAAGAATGGGAACAAAAATATCAGGCTAATCAAAGATGGAAGAATAAATTTCAAGGGATTGCTCCTATACATTGGTATTCTTTAACAGCTTTTCAAGATGTACTCGGCGCACTACATCGCCAAAGTGAAATTAATGAATTATTAGTTGAAGATATATATCAATATTTTGCTTTATCTGAGCAGCAAATAGAGAAAATACCTCAAGAGTTAAGACAAAAACAATTTAGAAACTTAGATTTAGAAGCTTATACTATTACTGATTTATATCGAAATTTATGCCAAAATAGTCTTCTTTTTAATTCTAAAGAATTGGGATGTATTGGCAAAACTCATATCCAGTTAATTCTAAAAAGATATTTATCTTTGTCATTAGAAAGCAAAGTTTTTTACGAAATCATAACTGATAATCAAGATGATCCAAGTATTCCTTTTGTCATTGAAGCCGCCATTGCCCCTCTTATTCAAGACAACCAAAGAGAGGTTCAACGTTTAATTTGGACAGCAATTAATTTTACTCCTACTTATACAGATCCCTTTTCTCGTCGATGGTTAAATGCACCTGTTCAACCAAAGCAATCTGTATTAGGAGTAAGAGGAATTTTAGATGCTTACGAACTACGGGAGAATACTCCTCTGGTTCTTTTCATTCATCTAATCTGTCCTAATATAGAGCATAACGATTTTAGTAAAACAGAAATTAATCATTTACCATTCAAGGAACAATTAGGCAATTCATTAGATAGGTTATTAGAAACTTTTAAACAAGCACGAGACGAAGAAGAATTAAAACTAGAACGGATTATCTTTCAGTCAATTGACGATATTTTAGATAAATTAGATATAGAAGAAAAATTTGCTGTAGGTCAGTTAATTGAAAAGCTACAGATTAAATTAAGAAAGAAATCAAACCTAATATCTTGGTTAGATCGTCCTGATGCCTTAACTCGTTTGCGGATTTATGTCACTCGCTATCAAAATAAAAATCCTGAATTTGCTTTGCGTCTCGTACATTTACCAGTAGGATTGATTTCTTTACCTTTACATCCTAAAGGTCATTTAACTCTCTCTACAGAACAGCTTTCATCTAATTTATTAGAGCAATATTACGTTAGTAAAATTATCTATTCCCAGGTACAAGAGTTAGAACAAACGATTATTGACAATGGCTGGCTATGTCAAATGGATATGGCTCTGTTACATAATTCACAAACAGAAAATGAATTAAAAACAGCACTGCTAGATTGTGTTAGAACTTGCGATTTACCAATTATTGTTATTCATAATGTCAGTAAAAATAATCAAAATATTGTCACTCAAATGATTAGTTGGCTCAAAGAATCATATCTAGATACAAATCGCATTGTGGATTTAGGATTACATCCATCAATAGATAATAAACAGCCAAAAAGGCTTACAGAAATGATGTCAGGGGAACTAAA
>JASJDR010000213.1 GCA_030065615.1 Xenococcus sp. MO_188.B8
CTTCTTGAGCGGCTGCTTCATTCTTGAACTGGCCATAGGCTGCCGCAATCTCCCTCAGGGCGTCTGATTGGGCGTATGAATTGTTAATTTGATTGGTTACTTCTAAGGCTGATTTCAAAACTTCTTGAGCGGCTGCTTCATTCTTGAACTGGCCATAGGCTGCCGCAATCTCCCTCAGGGCATGGGATTGGGGGTATGGATCGTTAATTTGCTTAGTTACTTCTAAGGCTGATTTCAAAACTTCTTGAGCAGCTGCTTCATTTTTGAACTGGCCATAGGCTGCCGCAATCTCGCTCAGGGCATGGGATTGTAAGGATGAATCGTTAATTTGCTTAGTTACTTCTAAGGCTGATTTCAAAACTTCTTGAGCAGCTGCTTCATTCTTGAACTGGCCATAGGCTGGCGCAATCTCCCTCAGGGCCTCTGATTGGGCGTATGGATCGTTAATTTGATTGGTTACTTCTAAGGCTGATTTCAAAACTTCTTGAGCGGCTGCTTCATTCTTGAACTGGCCATAGGCTGCCGCAATCTCCCTCAGGGCAAGGGATTGGGCGTATGAATCTTTAATTTCTTTTGTCGCTGTTAAAGCTTTTTGTAATTTTGGATGAGCTTGCTTATAACCTCCTTGTTGAGGCATAATTTTCGCCAATCCGACTATAAAAGATGCTTTGTCCTCAGCACGATTAATATACTTATCTACTAAATTAAATGCGAGTTGCCAGCGTTGATCTTTAGCAATGGCAATGGCAGCCTCGGCTGCTTGCTCATCACTTACTCTTTCGAGGGAACTTCCCAAAGGATTGTTAATTTTCCAACGGACTTGTTGTATATGTCCTTCTGGAGTGTACCATAACCACCCACTGAAAGAGACTACAAGTAAGACTGCAATAGTTAATATAGATGTAACTAGATTAATTCTGCGCCAACTAGCAGTAATTAATCTTTCCTTTTGTTGCCTTTTGCTCCCCCAAATTAGATATGGTTTCTGTTGTTGGATCGACCATAAATCCCAGATACTTAATAAAAAGCGAGAATCGTAATTGTTGCCAAGCCATTGATTGACTCGTCGCTCAAGCAACTGATTTACTTTATCTACCTCTGAGAGTTCTCTCCCTGCCAATCTCATGAGAACTGGAATAAGACGTTCGTGAGCCAATCCATAACGAGTTTCATCTTTTTCTTGAAAAGGAGTAAGTAAGCGGACATCTCCTCGTGCTAGCCAATGGGTTGCTTCTGCCACTTCGGCTCGGGATAGGGAAGCTTGAAGTTTATCCTGCAATTGAGATATCGTAAATTCTCCTGCTCTAACTTGGCGGTCTAAATCCGTTAATGCTAAGAGAACTTTCACCGCAGCCTGACGTTGAGCAGGGACAATCCGAGCTTCAAGAGTCCGTTCTAGAAAACGTTGCAGTAGACCCTCAATTCCTCCTAATTTTTGGAAAGCGATTCGATTGAAAGCTCTTAATTCTTCTGTCTTCTGTCCTTCCACCATCCAAGACAGAATTTGCAAATCAACTGGAGAAATTAAGCCATCTTCTCGGCTGGCTAATTCCCGTTCCGCTAATTCTTCAATAAAATTATCCTCAAATCGAATGTTTTCCCCCTCGGCAATAACCTTGAGAATCTTGCTGGCTTCATTAGGAGAGAATTTTTCTAGGCGATGAACATCTTGAGGAGCGAGGGAATAACCCAAGACTTTTTGTAACTCCACCAAGCGACCAGTTAAATCTTCCCGAATACTAACGACAATTTTCACCGGAAGTTCAGAAACATACCAATCATGTAAGGCATTAATGAAGGGTTTTCGATCTTCTTTGCGTTGATAGTGAACCAGAAATTGTTCAAATTGATCGAAAAATAACACCAGAGGTTTGGGTGAAACTGCTTCTATACCCAACTTGAGCAAAGCTAATAAATCGAGATTTGCCACCTCTGAATCTTGTAAGGGAAGAGTTTGACAAAAACTTTTACGAATAGTAGCAATCGGTTCTTGAGCAGAAAAACGAATATAAATCCCGTAATGGCTGGCATCAGGCTCGGTTAATTTTGGACACAAGCCAGCTTGTAAAAAAGAAGTTTTCCCACAACCAGATTCTCCCAGAATAATACCAAAGCGAAAACTAGGATTGATTACGGTTTCCAAACATTCTCGAAGACTTTTTTGTCTTTGCAGACGAGCAAAGATTTCTCGATCTTCAAAGCTGAAAGGTTGTAATCCCTTAATCGTTTTGCGTTCATTAAACTCAACTGTCTCTTCTTTATCAGAAGAGGGCATTGTCACTACCGCTATGATGAGAGCTGCTAAGAACAATACGCTTACTGTGAGCCAAAAAGCTAATGTATACCATTCTGGAAGCTTTAAACTGAACCAATTATTAAGAAACTGAGCAACGATACCACCTGGAGTTAGAAACAGAATTAAAACTACATCTGTTAGCAATAGCAAAGTGAACCAATTACGACTCCTAAATAATTCCGCTATCCATTGGAATAACTTAACCAATTCTTCAGTTATTGTTTTGACTGCATTTGGTGAAGGTGGCTTCGGAGGTTTAGAGTTCATACATGCTCTTTACAGGCAATATCTATTAAGATACTCTGGATAGCGAAAAAAAACTCTTAAATTTTATTGCAGTTTCTCTTCAAAACCTAACTTGGAGTTATATGTTAATTAAGCTGATAAAATCTAGAATTTTACTTCTAAATTAGAAGCAATTTCCCTTCTCAAACTGAAGTTTTTTGCTGTTACCTAAACAGTATTACTCTTTTACTATGCATAGATTTTAATCTTGGCAATTAAATTAGCAAAAGTTAATATAGCTAGCTGTACAAAATAAATTATTTAAAACCTCTAAAGAAACGAGTAAACCCCATTTCCCGACTTTATGGGACAAGCCAAGACAAGCAGAAATTAGGTAACAAAATGTGTAAACAATTTTGCCTAAGCCCCAACCCCCCCAATACCTAACACCTTTTCTCTTTTGTCAAAATTATTGGGATTGGGAAATTATTAACAACTTGTCCCTAAATCCTCAAAACCCAATCTCATCATAGCTTAATCAAATAATCAACTTGTTTACCAAGAAGTATTGCTAGTGGACGTTGGCGTAAATACAACAACCATTAGAAAAGCTTGAAACCCTTACTATGAAAAACTTTTGACTGTCTTGCCGAGCGTTCCCTCTCTTGGTCAGCATTCCCTTGCGCCTGTCGGCGGCGCGGGGTCTGACCGCTTGCGTCTTACGCCGCCCTAACCCTAAAGGGTACCCCTTCGGATAAGGATACCGCTCGCACGCCCCGAAGGTAGTCCTTTAGGATAACGCGGGGTCTCGGCGCTTTTGTAGAGACGTTGCATGGACGCGAAGCTAATCCTTTAGGGCAACGTCTCTACTGACTTTTGTAATACGTCGTTTTCTGATCTTTCTTTGCAAGATGAATTGAAAGACAGATGGTTTAATAAAAAAAAATAAAAAGCTGATTCATAAATCATAGATACAAAAATTTTTAATTTAACAATGACCTTAAAAGCTATTTTATTTGATTTTAACGGCGTCATTATCAATGATGAACCCATACATCAAGAATTAATTAGTGAAATTTTAATTACTGAAAACTTAAACTTCGATCAAACAGAACTAAACAATTTATCGGTGGGAAGAAGCGATCACGCTTGTTTAACAGATTTATTTAATATTGGGGGGAGAGCTGTTACAGAGGAATATTTAACCAAACTAATTGCAGCTAAAGCGACAGCTTACAGAAAAAAAATTCAACAATTACCAACTTTGCCTATTTATCCTGATATTCCTGAATTTCTGACTCAATTGCAAAGTAAAAAACTAATTATCGCCTTAGTTACAGGTGCTTTGCGCCAACAAGCAGAATTAGTTTTACAGCAAGCTCATTTAACTCAATACTTTTCAGTCATAGTTACAGCAGATGATATTACGACGAGTAAACCTGAACCTGATGGTTATCTCTTAGCTGTTACACAATTAAATCAACAACATCCCCAGTTAAACTTACAATCTCATGAATGTTTGGTAATTGAAGATTCTCTTGCCGGAATTGAAGCCGCCAAAAGAGCTCAGATGCCAGTAGTCGGAATTGCCAATACTTATCCTCTTCACATCTTACAAAGACACGCTGATTGGACAGTAGACTATCTTTCTGAAATTGAACTTGAAAGAATTCAAAAAGTTCTTTAAAAAATTCTGCTTTTTTTCCTATTTCTATGTATTAGAGGTTAATTTTTAAAGATAATTTGAGTCAAAAAACCGTCGAAGCCTCTAGCTTAACGGCCAAAATAGCAGTTGCTAAAGCAGAACAAGCATCAAAGATTGCTCAAGAAGAAACAGCGATCACGATCGCTGAATCAGAAACAGAACGCCTCAATAAAGAAGCAGAAAGAGCCCAAGCCGAAGCGGCGGTAATCACCGCGACGGAAATTGAGCAAGCAGAAAGAGAACAACGCCTTTCTTTAATTGCCGCAGAACAACAAGCAGCCGAACTGCGGATTAACGATCAAAATGTTGTGGAAATAGATGTTTTTCGCCGTAAACGTCAAGCAGAAATCGCCCGTCAAGCGGCAGAATTAGAAGCAGAATCAATTCGAACTCTTGCAGAAGCAAATCAATATAAAGCTTTGGCCGAAGCAGAAGGAAAAAGGGCTTTAATTGAAGCAGAAAATGCCCTCAATAATGCTAATAGAACAGCCGAATTAATCAAGATTATCTGGCCAGAATTAGCTGTAAAATTACCAGAAATTGTCAAATCTTTAGCCCCCCAACCTGGAGTTATTGGAGATACCCGTATTTATGCTTTTCCTGGTACCAATAGCCAAGAAAATGCTGGGGTTGGCGATATCAATAAATTATTGCTTTCTACCAGTGGTTTATCCCTGATTCAAACTCTTTTAACAGAAGGAAAATTGACAACTTTACTGACAGCATTAAAACAATTACTCAATTCTCAACAACCCAGTTCTCCAACCCAGACCACTGCTATTAAAACAGCAGAAGAAACAGAACCGTAAATAATAGCAATCTGGCAACAGACTGTAACTAAAAATTTTTATCTATGTTCATCCGTGTTGATCTTAGGTATTAGGTAATAACTTTTGACTTGTCCTTATTCTTTATCCCTAAAGAAGGGTACTATAGAACATTGATAGGACAATAATAATGTATAGCCAGTGAATAAGAACCCGAATTTAAACCCATCGGGAATAGACCAGAAAATTCTACGTGTTAATTTTAGCTTTTGGACGATTGCAGTAATTGCGATCGCGTTAGTAATTGCCACCCCGATAATCTTCGTTTTCAGTAGTGTTTTTGTAAAATCCAACGAAATTTGGCAACATTTAATCGAGACAGTCCTCTTAGACTATATTGTTAACACTTGCTTACTCATATTAGGCGTGGGAACTGGTGTAATCGTCATTGGAGTGGGTACGGCTTGGTTAGTTACCATGTGTCGTTTCTGGGGCAGTCGCTATCTCGAATGGCTTCTATTATTGCCTTTAGCAGCACCAGCTTATCTGTTAGCCTATGCCTATACTAATTTATTAGATTACTTTGGCCCAGTACAAACAGGATTACGCAATATTTTTGGTTGGGTCAGCGTCCAAGATTATTGGTTTCCTAATATTCGCTCTCTTTGGGGTGCGATGCTGATGCTCATTTTAGTCTTGTATCCCTATGTTTATCTGCTGACTAGAGTTGCTTTTCTAGAACAAGCTGCTGGTACTTTAGAAGCAAGTAGATCTTTAGGTTGTAATCCTTGGCGCAGTTTTTTTACCATTGCCCTACCTTTAGCTAGACCATCAATTATGGCAGGTTTAGCCTTAGCTTTGATGGAGACCCTCAATGATTTTGGTACAGTAGAATATTTTGGCGTCACAACTTTTACTACAGGGATTTATCGTACTTGGTTAGGCATGGGCGAACGGGGTGCGGCGGCACAACTGGCAGCATTTTTAATGTTATTTGTTTTAGTCTTAATTGTCTTAGAAAGATTATCCCGTCAACAAGCAAAATACTATCAACTTTCTGGTTCTGGAAAACCAATACCCCAATATGAATTAGGCACGGGGAGAGGAATTTTAGCGGGTCTTGCTTGTATTATTCCTGTTGCTTTAGGTTTTATTATTCCTGCTGTTTATCTGTTGCAGATGACTATCAATAACCTGGAGGTTACTCTTGATAAAGATTTTTGGAGTTTAGCTAATCATAGTTTTATTCTGGCGATCGCGACTGCTATAGTTGCTACTATAGTTTCTTTAATCATGGCCTATGGACAGAGATTACAACCGAATTTATTGATGCGAACTTCGGTAAGAATAGCTGCAATGGGTTACGCAATACCTGGTTCGGTAATTGCTGTGGGAATCTTGATTCCTTTGGGGAATTTTGATAATAGTCTCGATGCCTGGATGAAAGCCAATTTTGGCATTTCCACAGGTTTGTTACTTTCAGGAACTGTAATTAGTCTTATTTTTGCTTATTTAGTCCGTTTTCTAGCTGTAGCTTTTGGTTCTGTTGAATCTAGTCTCAATAAAATTACTCCCAGTTTAGATGATGCTTCGCGCAGTTTAGGATCTGGGGCGACCAAAACTTTAGTTCAAGTTCATGCACCTTTAATGTCTGGTGGGTTATTAACTGCGGCAATGTTAGTCTTTGTCGATGTGATGAAGGAGTTACCTGCTACTTTGGTAATTCGTCCTTTTAACTTTGATACTTTAGCAATTCGGGTATATCAATATGCTTCTGATGAAAGATTGATCGAAGCTTCCGCCCCAGCCCTCGCGATCGTCTTAGTGGGGATTATTCCTGTGATTCTCTTATCTTGGAGAATTACTAAATCTCGGGATAAGTAATGATTTTCGGGAACTAAACTCAGAATAATCAATAATACCGAGTATCTCAGCGTCTGACGCCGCCCTAAAGGATACCGCTAATTCTATAAATGGCATCAAGATTAGATATCACACAAATATTTTGTCCTAAAGGATACCGCTTCGCATTATGATGTAGATGATTTTGTCGATATCGTTATGGAAACAGCTTGTGATTTACATAATTTCCGAGTGAGTCAGCGCCAGGTGGTAGCTGCCTAAATCGAGATTGATCATGGGAAACCATCCTTAACTTGTCTTATTTATTTTTCAACGAGAGTTTTTAGTTCCTTAAGGGCAAATCGCGCATCTCGGTAATCGGCTCCACTTCTCAACTTGGTAAAGTAAAAGTCTGTGGTAGCGTTGGCTTCGTTATAAACTATTTTGAGATTATCAAGGGAACCCCATCGTTTGCTATTGACAGCAATAGTCTTTAGACATAGAGAATGGGGAGCTTTAATTGAAATAGGTTTCATCATCAGTTCGCCGTTATATTATTAATTGTGTTAAATAATACTACGAACTAAGGGAGACAACAAAGTAAACCATCTAAAAATACCAAACCTTATTAGTTTGGTATTTATTGTAAAGCTCGATTTTGGCAGCAGAAATCATCGCAGCCACTTCTTGAGGAAAAAGATTATCGCGAAAACGTTTTTCTTGAACTCGTTTTTTGCTCATGAATTTTGCAGGCTAAGATGCGATCGCAGAGAGGTCTGGTTATCATAAATAACAATGAAATTAATATGCCTAGCCTACTGGCTCTGGTATATTAGATATTTAATACTTTAAATAAAATCTTCAGATATGGCTCAAAGAATCGTCATCCAAAACGTTGAAATGATGAATCGCCACGTCGAGCAGCAACTCCGCGAAGGCCGAGTTGATGTCGCGCAATATCATGGTGGGACTCCTACGGCAATCGCATGGGCCACAATGGCTGATGATGTTCAACCTAGACACCATTTTGATTGCTTTCCCGGCGCTGAGCTTCTTCCGTCTGAATTTGGGGTTGTCGATCTCGGCCCTGGCTCTGGCAAGCCATGCCTCCAAGTGATTCAACCCATAATGGATCGTGTTCGCTCACTCATCCTGGTTGATGTGTCGCCCGAAATGCTAACTCTTGCTGAAAAATACATTGAATCAAATACAGACATAGAAGTCACATCAATCGTCGCCGACTTTTTGCTCGATCTTAATCCTATTCGGACTGCTCTTGATAGGTATAATTTGCCGTTGGTTTTTCTCTGTCTTGGTGGCACTGCGGGCAATTTCACGATTGCTCGGTCTTTTACTGCGCTACAAGCACTCATGAATCAACGCGATTACTTAATACTCGACTTAGGACTTTATCCGACAACGAATCCAATTCAAGCATTACAAAAAACTGCGGACTTCTACACTTCAGAACAAAATTGTCAATTCGGCCTGAGATTCCTTGAAGCTTGTGGCGTTTCTGCCTCGTATAAAAACACCTATTCAGAAATTACTGAAGATCCACAGGATTCGGGAATCTTTATCATTACTACTTATTATCGTTTTCCCACTGATACTTCATTAAGCATTGGAAATGAGTCGCTCCTCTTTCGGCAAGGCCAATCTCTGAGGTGGCTTGAATCTCGTAGATTTGACAAACACAAGGTCTCACGATACCTGACAAAATACGGACTACAATCTTTTGGTTACAAGGATTTGGATTATCATGCGTTGTTTCTTTGTGGCACGCATCATCACCATGTGATAGCTAACCAACAATTAGTGTATTGAGCCAAAAACGCGATCTCGCAAAGAGAGGCACTTCGCGATCGCATCTGGTCTCGCGCAGTACGATCTAATCAAGCTAAAATTAAAGCGTAAAGCTCAAATAAAATCAATTAAAGCCTTAATCGATACTGGATTCATAGGTTTTTTGAACCTACCCACAGCCATTATTGCTGAACTTGAACTTGAACTTGAATTGGTTTTGGTGAATGTCGAGGAAAGATTAGATCGGCTTACTAATTTGATAAATACCTAAAAAGGTTTCTTTATAATATTCAAAAAGATACAAGAATTTTGCAAATTTAAATAAAATTTAGGGAAAAAACGCTTCAAATTCACAAGATAGAACCGATATGGCTAAGACAGACCTTGATATTATTGAACAAATCGAAAATGCGCTGTCCATAAAGCTAGCGAAGCTTGAAGATATAGACTACATAGAATTCATAGAAGGCTACACTTTAAACCATAATGGTCAGATTACAGGTTTATCGCTATATACTTGGCTAGATCCTTATGGAATTAAAGATTTGCAACCAATTATTTCCTTTTTGAAAGATCTCAAGCAGTTGCAGTCACTCAATTTAAGTCGTAATGAAATAAGCGATTATTCCTTTTTAAAAGAGCTCCCGCAGTTACAGTCACTTAATTTGAGTAAAAATCAAATCACAGATATTTCCTTTTTGAAAGAACTCCCGCAGTTACAGTCACTTAATTTGAGTAAAAATCAAATCAGAGATATTTCCTTTTTGAAAGAGCTCCCGCAGTTACAGTCACTTAATTTAAGTGAAAATCAAATCACAGATATTTCCTTTTTGAAAGAACTCCCGCAGTTACAGTCACTTAATTTGAGTAAAAATCAAATCACAGATATTTCTTTTTTGAAAAACCTCAATCAGTTGCAATCGCTCCATTTAATCAACAACGATATCAGCGATGTCTCTGCGCTTAAAGGTTTAGTTAATCTAAAGTATTTAAATTTGTCAGGGAATCAACTCTCGGATATCTCTGCTGTTCAATATTTGACGAATTTAACAGAATTATGGATATATGACATTCAAATCAAAGATATATCTCCGCTAAGGGAATTAAAACAACTTCGGACACTTCAATTAGCTAATAATAAAATATCTGATATTTCACCATTAAAGCAACTAAAAAATCTTAATTTATTATCTTTACCCAATAACAAAATTGAAGAATTACCGTCATGGATTACGGATTTCAATATGGAGATCAATTTTAATGATGGATGGAGTAATGGAAAAATTACTTTAGGTAAAAATCCTTTGAAAAGCCCGCCGACTGAAATTGTTAAGCAGGGTAAAGAGGCAGTCAGAGATTATTTTAAATCTTTAGAAGGCAAAAATAAAGTAAAGCTAAATGAAGTAAAAGTTCTACTCGT
Organism: Xenococcus sp. MO_188.B8; assembly: GCA_030065615.1. Lineage (GTDB taxonomy): Bacteria > Cyanobacteriota > Cyanobacteriia > Cyanobacteriales > Xenococcaceae > Xenococcus. The sequence continues at coordinate 10,062 of JASJDR010000213.1, forward strand.
TGGCGAAGGCATGGCGGGGAAAACTTCGTTACTTAAGCAATTACAGAACTTGCAATTTAATAAAGATGAATCCCAAACTCATGGCATCAATGTAGTTACTTTACAGCCTCAAGATATCCCAGGATTTCAAAGCATCAATGAAATCAAAGACTGCCAGCTTCACTTTTGGGATTTTGGTGGGCAGGAAATTATGCATGCTTCTCACCAGTTCTTCATGAGCAAGCGATCTCTTTACATCTTAGTACTAGACTCCCGCACCGATAGCAAAAAATATCACTGGCTTAAACATATTGAGAAGTTTGGCGGCGATTCACCACTTATTGTGGTGATGAATAAAATTGATGATAATCCAAATTACAACATAGAACAAAAGCAAATTAACGATGGCTTTCCTAATATAAAAAACCGATTTCATCGCATCTCTTGTAAAACAAAGGAAGGTATTCCTGGACTTATTAAACGCCTTGCCGCAGCTATTCCAGAAACATCACTATTCGGCACAGAAATTAGTGAAGACTGGATGAAAATTAAAAATAAGTTGGTTGCAGAAACAAAAGCTAAAAATTATATAAATCAAGATCAATTTCGTGATATTTGCAAAGAGAACGAGGTCATAGATAAAAGCAGTCAAGATACTTTGCTGCAATATCTTAACGATTTAGGGGTGGTGCTTTATTTTAAACAACTCAATCTAGCAAACATCTATGTCTTAGATCCTCATTGGGTGACGATTGGCGTCTACAAAATTATCAATTCGGAAAAGATCAAGGACGGAATATTAAAAGAACAGGATTTGGAATATATCTTAAACAAAGAAAAAATCAAAAAAGACGAATACGATCCAGCCAAAGAAAAGAATATCACCTATAACCCGCAAGAACAGATTTATCTTGTCAATATAATGATGCAGTTTGAACTGTGCTACAAATATGACAAACGCAAAAATCATTACATCATTCCAGATCTACTTCCTCAAGAATTACAAAACGAACCCGAATTGGATCGAGGAAAACCACTGCGTTTTGTGATGGAATATGATTACTTACCTTCACCTATTATTTCGCGGTTAATGCTGCGCTTTAAAAATGATATTGCAGATCGCCAGCAGTGGAAATACGGCATGATATTGGATAATGCAGAATTTGGATGTCAAGCAAAAGTTAAAGCAGATGAACAAAGTAAAACTATTAACATCACAGTACAAGGTGAACATCTGAGTAAACAACGCTATTTTTCCGCGATCAGACATAGTATTTCCACTATCAACAAAGAGTTTGAAAACCTGAAAATCAAAGAATCTATTCCCTTGCCTGGTCATCCAGATGAAACTGTAGAATACCAGGAATTACTTGGTTATGAACAAATGGGCAAAGATGAATATTTTTCTGGAAAATTACTAAAATCTTTTTCCGTATCAGAAATGCTAGATAGTATTGTCAGTAAAGAGGAAAGGTCTAAGGAGCAATTTATGCCCAATATTAATTTCAATGTAAGTAATATAGGAAATCCGCAAGTAAATACAAATCTGGAAGCTAATTTAGAAGCCAAGTTAACTGCTACGCAGCAACAAACCTTAACCCAGGAAATTAAAACTGTACAAGGCTTATTCAAAAATCTCAAAGAAGACCTGATTGAAGAAGTCGAGCTTGAAATAGAAGATGAAAAAGAGCAGAAACGTATTAAAAACGAATTACAAAAAATAGAGAAAGCCTTCTCTGAATTAGAACAAGCAGCCTCAGACGGACAAAAACAATTAAATCCCGCAACAAAAAATCGTTTAGAGGAATTCATCGATAATCTCAGCGACGAAGACTCGCGAATCAACAAAGCACTCAAGCTTGTCTCCAATGGCGCTCAGAAAGTTCAAAAACTTGGTCGGACATACAATAAAGTCGCACCTTATTTTGCCTTGCCCTCCATACCACCAGTACTTCTTGGGAATGAAGATAAATGATCTGGAAGTTCGATGATTCTTGGGATAGTATCGTTGTCTATTCAAGCGAGACATAGCAATCAAGAACCAACCAAATCTTTGAAAGATGAAATCAAAAAACAAAATTAATGAACAGCAAAACTCAGAAAACAATCGATCTTAATGGCTTAAAGCCAGAACAAATTGAGCAAATACAAACAATAATTGATGATTTTAAGCAGCAAAATAAACAAGAGGCTACTTCCCATCAAGCTGAAACAAAAAGCGAATTTGATTTTCCCAATGATTTATTCTTCGAGAGTGAAATAATTCAACCTTTTAACCGAACTATACTGTATGGAAACAGAAGTTAAACGAATTTATCTTGATACAAATGTTTTGGCTTATGTAACCAACACAAAAGCTCCTCAACACAAAGTAGCATTAGAAATATTTAGACCAAGCAATCAAGAGCAACTTTGCCTATCTTCTCAGGTAATGGCTGAATTCTATTCATATCTTACCAATCCAGCTATATTAGCTACTCCTTTATCGCCACAGGAAGCCCTGCAACGTATAAAGCGTATTTGTCAGATGTCTAATATTCTTCTTCTATCTACTCCTCCAAACTTATTTGAAGGTTGGATGAATTTGCTTGAAACTCATCCTGTCACTAATGGCAAAGTTTTTGATCTCCTTCATATTGCTATTATGCTAAGTCATGGAATTCCCAGCATTTATACCTTTAATGCTAATGATTTTCTTTGGTGCAATGAAATTGAGGTTATCGATCCAAGCGCTCAAACATCATAACCACTGAAGATTACCATGAGTCCTGGAAAGAATAGAAAACTAGTTGTACAATTGTCTGTATGAATATCGTGACAGACACAAATATATTCCTAGCAGTGGCTCTTAATGAGCCGGAGAAGGATCATATCATTGAGCTTACATCACAAACTAGCGCAATAGCTCCAGAGATATTGCCCTATGAAATTGGTAATGCACTATCTGCCATGATCAAACGTCAACAGATTAGTTACGATGAAGCGCTGCTGGCGTTTGAAACAACCAATCTGATTCCTGTAAGACTTGTTGCCATTGATATTCAGAAGGCACTAAAACTAGCGTTTAAATTTAATATCTATGCTTATGATGCCTATTTTTTGCAATGTGCAAAATCTTTTTATTGTCCACTAATCACATTGGATAAACGCATGAAACAAGTGGCTATTAATGTTAATATAGATGTACTAGAGTAATACAATGAAAGTATTTACTTATTCAGAAGCTCGCCAAAATCTTTCCAAACTATTGAATATTGCCTTGCATGAAGAAGTCGAGATTCGGAGAAAAGATGGAACTATATTTTCACTAACATCAAAAAAAAGCCAAACTAAATCACCTTTTGATGTTCCTGGAATCAAAACTAAGGCAACAACTCAAGACATTCTCGATGCAGTCAGAGAATCAAGAATGGGATGAAATCATAAAATTCATATTTCTAAGATTACTAACCAAGAATTAGCTCATTGAACCCCAAACACGATCGCTTGAAAGATTGATCTAACCTTTTGCATTAGCACTTGCGATCGTATTAGTGGGGATTGTTACTGCTAATTTTTGAGCAATAAAAAAATAGCTCCTAAGAAAGGAGCTAAGAAAAGAGTGTGAAAAAATTAATTTTCTACTAATAAATAATTCCTACAGAGCGTTACCGCGAGGTAATACTTCTTCAGGGAATTCAAATTGTTCGTGGGGTTGGTCTTGAGTCGCCATCCAAGAGCGTAGACCTTCGTTTAACAAGATATTTTTCGTGTAGAAAGTTTCAAACTCGGGATCTTCTGCTGCTCT
>JASJDR010000214.1 GCA_030065615.1 Xenococcus sp. MO_188.B8
CATAACCCGAAGGTCGGTGGTTCAAATCCGCCTCCCGCCATTGTTAAACTTCATATTCTTAAGATTACTTCTTATAGCTGTAATCCATACGTTTAATTTTATTATTCCTATCTAACTCGCTCAAACGTAGGGCAGTGTTCCTATAGATTCCTCTAGTGCCCTAGTAGAGCGTCGATTCAGTATTTATAAATTACTAGTTAGGTGAGAGGGGGGAGTGTGGGAAGAAAAGGAAGAGAGGGAAGAAAGAGAAGGCAAAAAGCTTAACTTATCTTGATTCTCCCCACACCTCCGTTGCCCCCCACACTTCCCTATCCCTCTCAATTAATGATTGCTCTTGATTACTGAATCGGTGTCCTAGCTCAAGGCGGGCAGCAGCACAGTGATAACTTACTTAGTTTTGTAAAACTGCTGCAAGTGAGCTGGTGAGTAACATTGAATACTATCTTATTACAATATCAAACAACTATCCTGTTATGACTTATCTTCTGAACAAAAGAGCGGCTCAATTAGAAGAAATTATGGACGCTCCCGACTGTAACAAAATTTTCCTACATAACACTTATGTCAATTTCAAAACTGTGAATCAACTTTTTTCGAGGTGGGAAAGCTTGTATCAGCTTTACATCAAACCCTTGCTAAAAAAAGAAAATAGGACCTTCACTTTGCTCGATGTTGGATGTGGCGGGGGCGATATCCCAATAGCACTAGCTCAATGGGTGAAAAAAGACGATTTGTCGCTGGAAATTACTGCTATAGACACAGATGGCAGAGCCATTGATTTTGCCAAAAAGTTACATAGTCCTCAAAACATTAGTTTTAAGCATGCTTCAACCCAAGATCTGATTACTCAGAATAAATCATTTGATATAGTCATTTCCAACAACTTAATTCATCACCTCAGCAATAGTGAATTGAGGGAAATCCTGCCTGAAGCTGAGCAGTTAGCGAAAAAGCTAGTTATTTTTAACGATATGGAACGCTCAGATCTAGCCTACTTCGTGTTTAATGTGCTTGGCATGATCATAAAAAAAGTTTTTCCTGATTCCTTTATTTGGGTAGATGGTCGCCGCTCCATCCAGCGTAGCTATACTCAATCAGAATTGATAGAGATCGCTCCTGCTAACTGGCAAGTTAAGCCTCTCTTTCCCTTTCGACTTTTACTGATACATTCTCCTCTCAATAGATAATTTCAGCTTAGATTTAAAAAGGAAATTTCAATGCTAACTAAAGGCCTTTTCGTCGGCATTATTGTTGCTATTATCTTGCAGCGATTCTTTGAACTTCGCCACAGTCAGCGCAATGCAGCATATATCTTGGCTCAAGGAGGGCGACAGCACGGTGATAACTTCCTCGGAATTGTAAAACTGCTGCAAGTGAGCTGGTGGTTGACGATGATTGTCGAAGTTTGGTTACTAGACCGTCCTTTCCGGCCAGCTCTAGCAGTTTGTGCTTTGATCGCAATTTTTGCAGGTCAGGTTTTGCGCTACCTGTCTATGCGTTCCCTAAAGTGGCGCTGGACGCTCGCGATTATGACAGTTCCTAACGAGCCTGTGGTTGATTCAGGTCCCTATACCTATATAAGGCATCCCAATTGGTTGGGCGTAATACTTGAAATCGCTGGTCTGCCATTGATTCATGGAGCATATCTCACAGCGATCATCTTTTCTGTGGCTAATGCAATTCTAATGAGCAAACGGATTCAAACAGAAGAACAGGCTTTGAGCGAAAACACTCACTATGCTTCCGTTTTTGCTAATAAACCACGTTTCCTATTTATTACTGGATTCACTAGAAATGCTAGCAGCTTTTAGGTGATTTCTAGAAATATTTGTACCAGGTGATGAGATTTATTAGTAGGGGCGCATTGCGATGCGCCCCTACCTCAGTGGTATGTTCTTGCTCAGAAATCGCCCTAGTCATCAAAATTTTGCCTAAATCTTTTCAGTGTTGCTTACATTATTTAATAGACAATTATTAAAGGTTAGTTGATAGCTAGAGATAGTTTGATTCGGTGCGTTATGCTAACGTTTACGACGAGATCGGCTTTTGAGGAAACGACACCCATAGATGCCTAGATTGATAACTAATACCAATAGACCCAGGAAGATTTGGATGCTTCGTGTTAGTTCTCCTGGGTAAATAACAGGCAGAATATAGTGTTCGATAAAACTGGTGTCGTAACCCATAAGACCACCCTGTTCTCGGAGCCAGTTTTCTAGTGGTGTGAGCGGACATACCCAACCAGCAAGAGAAATAAGTACAGCCCAGACTAAAGCAGGTAGGTGGATCAGAGCGCAACGGTGATACTTCAGTACCAACAATCCTCCCAGGGCAGCGAACAAGATAAACGCTAAATGAATCAGGACAACAAAATCTGCAGTTAGACGGTAAATCACTTTCTAGCTTTCACAAATTTACTCTATAGGATAATCGACTAAACGCCATGAATAGATAATTGATGCTTTATCTAATTGTTATGGATATTGCAGGATTGGTCAGGGATCTTGTTCTTTGTCAAACAAAGTTATTGTAAGATTCTTCATGAAAAATTCTTCAATACATAAATTGATATTAGACATATTAATTAGTATAAGTATTAGTTAATTAATCTAAGTATTTGATTACACAAGTACTTACTTTATAAGTTTTAAAGAATTGTTCTAAATAGATTTATCTTCACAATATCCTCACAATATACAATCTACAATAAAGTATGTAACTTAAACTAATAAACTATTCAACTGTTCAATATAATCTTAGGAAATAGCAAAGATGAATAATCAAATAGCTGTTATTGCACCAAAAGCTTCGATCAATGGTGTACCACAAGATATATGGGCCGATAGATGGTATCAATGGAATAATCCTCTTCCTGATGATAAAAATCCGGCTGACTTCGATGATAGCTCTGATCCTAAAGGAAGGTTAGGTTCACTTGAAAAAGCCCAAGAAGGTCAGGATGATGATGTATTTTACCTAGTAGGCTCATTTTCTGAAGGGGAGGAATTTGATATTCCTGAGAGAACAATTATAGTTCCTGACGGCAAAAAAGTTTTTCTCCCGATAGTTAATGTTTCCTGGATTTGGGGTTTTGAAAATGGTTTCTTTGAAAATCTAGATGGTTATCCTACCAGCGAAGGATCACTAACGCCTGATGAGATTCGTATCATCAATACAGCTATTATTAATGCTGTTAAAGACCCATATCTCAGACTTGATGGCGAATTTATTAATGATGGTTTCCCTGAGGCATTTCGTCAAGAATCTCCTGCAGATAGTGACAATGACGGAATTGCTGGTTTTTCCTCCATAAAAGATGGGAATGAAATAGCTGAAGTAGCAGAAGGATATTGGGTCGGTCTTGAACCACTACCTTCTGGTGAACATACCATTGAATTTGGAGGTATCATCATATTAGGTGATCTAGAAATAGATTTAGACGGCAATGGTTCCGTTGATGAAGGAAAAGAGGAATTTTTAACTGGAGTACTCCAGGGCTTTGGAACACTTCAATTAGACGTTTCCTATAATATTCTCAATTTAATTGAAGGCTGTAATTTTCAAGATAACCTTAAGGGAACGGCAGGAAATGACTATCTCAAGGGAAAAAATGATGAGAATAATTTATTAGGTTTGGAAGGAAACGATTTAATTGTTGGAGGGAAGGGAAAAGATTTCATTGATGGGGGATCTGGTGACGATGAACTCTGGGGCGATAATGATCAGGATACCTTTAAATATCAAATAGGCTACGGGCAAGATACAATATTTGATCTTGAACCAGGAGAGATCATTGAAATTAGAGGATTTACTGATGTTCCCACTATTGAAAAAACCATCCTTGCTAGTGGCATAGAAGCAACTGTAATTACTTTCAACAGCGATGACATGCTCACATTAGTAGATGTCGAAGTAACAAACATATCTATTAACCTTAACAAAGGAACAATTGAGTTCAATAGTTAAGTAGACCATCAATTAACTTTTTGTTTCCGGTATCAAGGCTATTCTCACCTCTTCTTCCTAATTTTCTTCACTGCTAACTGTTTAATTAAAAGATATTGGCGATCGCTGCACAGGTAATCAATAACAAGCAATCTCTAAAAGTTAGAGAGAGTAAATTTCTAAGTAATAGGAAGCAGGGCAGTTATTAAAGGACAACCCAACCTCAAATATTTAGTTAACTTTCAGAGACATTTAATCACTGATTAATTTTCCTTTGTCAGAAACAAATAAAAATAGTATTGGGTGCAATAGTCAAATCATCTCTAACATGAATCGTGCTATCAAACTATCACTGGGAATCTTGCCACTGTTGGGCTTGCTCATAATTACTTCGGTTCTTGATGCTGGTGGATGGGATAATTTTAAACTGCGCTATTTTCATCTGACCAGCTATCTTCATAATCAAGAGCAAGAGCTAGAAGATATCCGTGCTCAGAACCTTAATCCATCTGAATCTAGCCGTATCGACTTAACGGAAATACTTAATGGTGGACCGCCAAAAGATGGGATTCCCAGTGTTGACCATCCTCAATTTGATACTGCTCAAACTACACCCTTCAACCGACAAGAAACTGTGATTGGAGTGATCGTTAATGGAGAAGCCAAAGCCTATCCTTTTGGGATTATGAATTGGCACGAAATTGTTAACGATACTCTAGGGGGCAAAAATCTTACCGTTTCCTATTGTCCTTTATGTGACACCATTGTAGTTTTTGAGAGAAATAACAGTAGCTTTGGAGTTTCGGGCAAACTCTATCAAAGCTGTTTAGTAATGTATGATCGCGCAGATGAAACTCTCTATTCTCAACCTTGGGCTTTAGGAATAGTAGGGAAAGCAGTTAATCAAAATCTCGTCCGCATTCCCGCAGTCAAAACGACTCTGGGCAAATGGTTAGAACAATATCCAAACAGTCAAATTCTCGCTACTGATACGGGCTACAGTCGCAACTATCAACGCTATCCCTATGGAAGTTACTATACAGATCGGCAAATTATTTTTCCTGTTCGCAATCAGCAAAATCTCAAGGCTCATCCTAAAGCTATTATTAGTTATATTTGGGAAAGCGATAATCAAACTCCCCAGAATGAGTTTTCTGGTTTCAGCTATCAATTCGATCATCAAAAATTACAAGCAACTCAGCAACAAGTCTTAGAGTTTAACGGTCGTCAAATTAAAGCTAATTGGGATAATAAATTAGAAACTGTCATCGTTCAAGAGATGGATGGCACCATAATTTCTAGTTCTACAGCCTTTGCTTTTGTCTATCCTGCGTACTTTGATTAATAGTAAATCTTTGGTTACGTTCAACTACACTAGTAGCTGTTAACTTTGAGCAATCTCTTCAATTCTATCGAGACGAATTCTTGAACCGTCACTGATTTGACACCAATCAGAACCATCAACTGCATAGATATCGATAATTTGACCCTGAACTTGAGCAAACTTACCCTCTTCATTAAGATAAGTTAAGCAGCATTCTTTCTTCGAAGTCGCGATCGCAGATAAATGGTCATGTAAATCGCAGCTTACGGTATTATAGTCATTCATTATCGTTACTCGGTAATTTTTTCGACATAAATCAATGAATAGCCCAAAAAATGCCCTGAAATTACCAAAATTTCTTTTACAGAAAAGAGTAATGACAAGATATTCTGCCCTCAATTAATTCATTGCTATACTAACGTAATTTTCTTCCTAGAAAGCAAAGAATCAATTCAAGATTTAATCTTGAAGCCCGCTTGTCTAGTTTCAACTAAGGTAGGATCGGTACATCAAACTATGCTAAACAATCGCCTAAAGGTTCAATACCAGAAATTGAATTGTGATCCCCCATTCTCCGGTGCTGGCTAAGAGACACTCTAAAGGACACCGCTTTGCGTCGCGCATTAGTAGAGGGAGTGTGCATCAACAGAGGCAGAAGAGCGAAGTCCTTTAATTCCAATAATATTGAAGCTGATAGCTAATCGCAAAGTGATTTTAAATGTTGCTTTTTAGTAACTATTTGTTAGCAAATGTTAGTAAAATTTTTACAAAAATATCACATAAGGATAAGAACTAATAATTTTTTCCCGATTTAGCTACGAAAATTTTTCTGGATCATTATCTTATAAGGCAAAGCTATAATTACTATAATTATTCTCTAACATAAAAATTTACCTCTTCCGTTCTCTTGACAGCGTGAGCCTTGACAGATTAACTTGTCAGACGCGCATCAAGAGAGAAACGCTCGTCAAAATGAACGATAATTACACTTAGGAAAATTGCTAGAGTGATTCAAAATTTAGAGCAGTACTATAAGATTCTAGGATTAGAGCCAGGAGCATCCCTTGATGAAATAAACCAAGCCTACAAAGACTTGGCATTTATTTGGCATCCAGATCGTCTTCCTCAAGATAATCACCGATTGATCGAGAAATCTGCAGCTAAATTAAAAGAAATAAATCAGGCTCGGGATTTTTTGCGATCGCTAAAGCATAATAAAACGGTTTCTCATTCAGCAGCGCAGCCCAGATCGCAGTCGTACCAAAGAGCTCAACAAACCACTCAGCAAAAAAGAGATCCCTTTTACTATAGCCGCCGAGATACTTATTCCTATTCGAGTTATTATCAACAAGCCAGATCTGCTTATAGCAATGGTGGAAACTCTAGCCCCCATTCTAACAGTAATGGCAATTCTTCTAGAAGTTCATCTAGTAGTGGTAAAAGTTCTCACTATAGACCTTACTATAAAGATCTGACAGGAGCGGACATGAGTCGAGCTAACCTGAAAGAAAAAGATTTATCTGGGAGAAATTTAAAACAAGCCAATCTTTCCTATGCCGATTTGTCAGATAGTTTCCTGCATAAAATTGTTTTAGAAGATGCCAACTTAAAGGGCGCTAATCTGTTTCGAGCTAACTTATTAGGTGCTAATCTGAGAAATGCTGATTTACAAGAGGCTAATCTAATTGGCGCAGATTTCAGTGGTGCGGATTTAAGTGGCGCAAATCTAACTGGTGCCAAGATCGGCTACGGTAATAAAATAATGGTCAAATTAACTGGAGCTAAATTAACTGGAACAATTTTTCCTAATGGCACTGTTCATTAGTTGATATTTATCTATTACTTATTACTTATTACTTATTATTTATTACTTATTACTTACTAATGACCATTGTTAGTGTAATTATTCCCGCTTATAATTGCGATTATTATATCGGTGAAGCTATAGCTAGTGTTTTTGCTCAAACCTATACCGATTATGAACTAATAATTGTTGATGATGGCTCTACTGATGATACCGCTCAAGTTATAAAAAGCTATGGCGATCGCATTAACTATATTTATCAAACCAATCAAGGAGTCGCCCAAGCCAGGAATAGAGGATTGGCTGCTGCTCAGGGAAAATATATTGCCTTCTTAGATCAAGATGACTTTTTTTATCCCCATAAGTTAGCGTCGCAAGTAAAACTTATGGAGCAAAAACCCCGTTTAGGGATAATTAATAGTGGTTGGAATATTGTCAATTCTCAAGGAAACGCGATCGATACAGTGCAACCTTGGGGGAATAGCAGTGAATTAAACATCAAAGATATCATAATTTGGAAGCCAGTCTTTCTCGGAGCTATGTTATTTAGTCATGCTTGGTTAAAAAAGACTAGTGGCTTCGATAGTCAATTAGAACAAACACCAGATGTAGATTTGGTATTACGTTTAGCAGCCATAGGTTGTCCCGCATACTGGCTCAAAGATGCCACTGTTGGTTATCGTCAGCATGACAGCAACGCTTCTCACAACACCCTCTTACAAGCTCAAGAATTAAACTATATCTTAGAAAGATTTTTTAGTGATACTAATTTACACCCCCAAGTCAAAGCATTAGAAGCTCCATCTCGTTATCAAAGTCTGGTCTGGAGTGCTTGGCGACTCTATAGTTCAGGAAATATTACCGCAATGACTGACTATTTAGCTCAATCTTGCAATTATACTAATCAGCACCCTACACAGACGGTTATGAACTGGATTAAATCCTTTAAAAATCTTTCAGGAGAACATGGAAAAATCCTAGACATTGTTGCTCTTTGTGCTTCCCAAGAATGGCAAAATCTTATTAGAAATTATGTTTTCTGAAAAAGCCAAGATCTAATTACTATCTTGTATAGATGACTTTCTTGTCCCAATCCCTAATTTTTAATTCCTGTTGAACCAATACCCCGAATAAATTGGCGTTGACCAGCTAAAAATAACAAGACCACAGGAATAGTGGCAATCACTACTCCTGCCATCATTAAAGGCCAATTATTAGTAAATTCTTCTTGAAATTCTGCTAAAGCTAACTGTACAGTTCGTAATTCGGGTCGTGTTGTAAATACTAAAGGCTTAAATAAATCGTTCCATTCAGCGACAAAGGTAAATAAGAATAAAGTTATTAATGCTGGGCGAGCTAAAGGCAACATAATGCGAGTCAAGATTTGCCAGCGGTTTGCTCCATCAAGAGTGGCGGCTTCTTCTAATTCAATGGGAATAGTCGTAAAATATTGACGCATCAGGAAAATCCCAAAACCATTAGCCGCCGTCGGCAAAATTAATGCCCAGTAAGTATTGATGAGATGCCCCCATTTCAAGACAACAAAAATCGGAATTACTAATAACTGAAAAGGAATCACCAAAGTAGCAATTATTAGTAATAAAATAGCTTCTCTACCACGAAATTTCATTCTAGCTAAAGCATAGCCAGCTAAAGCAGAGGTGATAATTTGCAAAGCTGTAACGCTCAGTGCAACAATAGTTGAGTTGGCAAAGGCTAATAGGAAATGGCCGCGATTCCAAGCTTCCAAATAATTTTCCCCAGTAAAAGAATCTAGAGCAAAAACAGAGTCCAAAGTTGCAGAGGCTGGTGCAAATGAGGTTAATAGTACAATAACTAAGGGTAATAAAACTAATCCGGCACCGAAAACTAATAGTAATAAAGTAAAAATTTTAGATAGATTATGACGCATGGGGGATTTTTAATAAGGAGGTGGTAGTCCTAAAAAGGAAAGGATGAATGCACAGTTAAAAAAGCATTGTAATGATGAATAAAATACCAGATTGGGCTGATGTGATTTTCTAGTTTCTTGGAAAATGATAGAGTGTAGGGTGGGCAATGCCCACCCTACCATTATGTATGTCTTGCTCCACTATGTCGCGGGACTTATCAACTTATGTATAGACGACGATAGCGTTTGCTAGAGAAGTGAAGCTATCTCGCCTCCCTTGATTAGGGATCTAGACTGTTCCTCGTCCCCAAGTAGTTAGCAATCCTAATAAGTTAGGAGTACTTAATATTTAGTAGATGAAGATATGACTACAGGAGTTAGAAGTTGTTGACAGGGATTAGCACCTTTGCCGTCTACATTATTAACTTGGACATTCCACATCATGCCTTGGTCTTCATGGATCAGAATATGGCAGTGAAGAACATAGGTTCCCCAGTAATCATCAAAGCGATGCTGAATCTTGTAGGCTGTATTATTTGGAATGGCAAAAGTGTCCCACCAAACTGTAGGATTGCTAGTTGAGTTCCATTCAACATTATCTCCTGTAAGCTTATCATAAATTTGCTGGTTAGTATCAGTGGTGTTAATGGTAATGCCACTTATGTCGGCTGTGGCTACTACTAAAAATGGATTAACGTGAATATGTAATGGGTGAGCTGCACCACTATTATTCGCTATAATCCATTCCTCGGTGCTGTTCAAGTCCGCCTGTATATTTGCGAGATTGGTCGTATCATATTTCGTATTGGTGATCTGAAAATCTCCTCTACCAGCAGTTGTCACCCGATTTGGAGGAGTAGCAGCACGGTTGGGAATTTGGAAAACAACAGGCGTCTGATTATAATTATTAACTTTTGTGATTGGCTTGAGATAGTCTGGCTGACCTGTTGTAGGAATGCCATTAGTGATTAGATTATTGAAACTCTTTTCGACTTGCGATGCGTTATCAAAAGGTGTGTTGCTAACTTGGATAGTCGCTAATGGTTGTGGATTAGCAGCCAAGGCTGAATTAGGGAGGAGGTTCGTATCTACCTTCTTCCACAGCGTATAGGTTCCAGGGTCAAGATTAACCAAAAAATCAAATCGGTTGCCTGGTGCAAATGGAACTGAGTTAGTTAATTGCTCCACTGGCTTACCGTATAGAGTAATGCCATCTATAGCAACACGGTATAAAGTTTGAAGTGCTCCAGTTTGAGCAGTACCTGCTCGAAGCTCAAGCAGAATCAAGGCTCGTGGAGTAGAATTGGCATTGATCATTCGCCAGCGTTGAATCTCACCTTTTTGTATATTGAGGGTTGGGTTATTAGCTCCGTTGACCAAGAAAGTTCCTGTGTTAGTATTTCCTGTACGCTCATAAATACCTCGATCTAGCTTTTCTTGTGCTGTTAGGTTAGCAAGATATCCATTATTGCCAGTGAGAGACTGGGCTTGTTCCTCAACTATCATCACTACGTCTGGCGCTCCAGGGCAAATCTCTTGGCCAGCAGGCTCTTTAACAATCAGAGCGCCGACGGTACCACCTCCAACTTGGATCGCAGTAGAACCATGATGATGGGAATGATACCAGTGAGTTCCTGGAGCATGGAATTTAGGTAACCAAGGACAATACTTATTGCTTTTTTCTGGTTTTAGATCGTACAAAACATCATCTGAAGATTCTGTAAGTATGACATCGCCACTAGTCACTTTAGGATCACCAGAAGAGATATAAACAGGTGTTTTATATGGGTCGCTCTTGTTATATCCAACGGATACTGGCGACACATGCAAACCGTGAAAATGAAGATTAGTACTGTTGAAACAACCAGGAGTGTTATGAGTATTGCCAATCGGAAATTTCCCTTGATTCGGCGGACAATAAGTAGATTCTACACCACCTGTTGCAGGTGGTGGGGCTGTGTTTGCGGGAAGGTTATTGGTAACGTTCAGACTAATCAGATCACCAGGGTTAACTAGGAGCGTTGGGCCAGGCTGAAAGGCTGTTGATGAATCTCCAACTTCTCGAATTCCATGGACATATGTGCTTGGATTTGTGAGATCTGGTAGCTGGACTGTTTCAAGATTGCTTGTCAGAGTACAGTAATCGCCAGTCGGAGTAGAAGCAATAACTTTCGGTTGGACAAAGCTGGTATCTGAGGGCAGCGTCAGTGATGGTGAAGTACATGTACTCCCCTTGGCTAGCAAAGTTCCTCTTCCTAAAGTTCTTGCATTTGCCTGAGCCGCTTTAGGTAAAATCAAAACTGCTGCT
Organism: Xenococcus sp. MO_188.B8; assembly: GCA_030065615.1. GTDB lineage: Bacteria > Cyanobacteriota > Cyanobacteriia > Cyanobacteriales > Xenococcaceae > Xenococcus. The sequence goes on from JASJDR010000214.1 coordinate 11,273, forward strand.
GCGGCTGCCCCAAAGCCCATAAATTGGCGGCGGTTGAAAGCTGGGTTGGGAGATTCTTGAGATTCTTGAGATTCTTGTTCTTGTAGATCGAGCTGATTTGTGGGCTCTTTTGACTGTGTCATCAGAATATTCTCCTTATTGTTGAATTATTAAAGCTTTGATTAATGGCGTATAGACGCCCAAACGGATAAATTCTCGATGCTTGAGCATTTTTTGAATTCAAAATTCAAAAATTTTGACCGATGGTCGTAATTTAAAGCAAAAAAAAACCTAAAGTTCGACTTATAGTCGTAATTTTGAGTATAGAAAAACAGGCTCGCCAAAAATTGGTTAAAGCTCTGAAGACAGACTTTAAAAACTTACAGTTAGCTGTTAGCAATTGACCAATAGCTAAGAATTTTTGAGGCTTTTTGCTAAATATACACCTTAAAATGAGATCTGCTATCAACCATTCTATGTCGAATTATCACCCTGAAGATGCTTGTGATTAACAATTCTTTATAAGTACTTTATAATACAAAAATGACTTATTCTGAGGTAAGTTTATACAACTAAGTCAAATAATTTACGACTCTTGTATTTTCTCCTAACTTCTACCGCCTGCATCCTTTCTTTTAGTTCCTGACCTAAACTAAAGTTTTTGAGATTTCTTGTGAAAAGATAAAAGTTAATAGCAGACTTGGCAAAATTACGCAAATTTAGTGGCAAAAAGTTTATGATCCAAGCAAAGGTTTCTAGTCTGCCCAATAATTAATTTAAGAACCCTTATTATTGGGCGGCTTTCTGTGCTACTGGTCAATAGGAGTCAATAATATGGAAGCTGAAAATCAATTTTTAACTGCTTTTCAACAAATGCTGAATACTAAACCTAAATTGCTTAAAGACTCTGAAAGAAAGGAACTAGAAGAGTTAATTATCTCATTGCCCAATGATGCCACAGAACTCGCAGAAGCGATCGCAAGTTGGTGTACTGCTCACTCGGAAATAAATCATGCTCTGAAGCAAATTCTAGGGGATTTATTCACCCCAGAAAACAGTGGAGAAAGTACAGGTATGGTCTCTAATTCTGAACTTCAAGAGGAGAACAATCTCAGGGGAACCTTAATTAACAACATTCGCCAGAGTTCTCGTCTCAGCCAATCTATTGATTAGTAGGTAAAAGGTTAAAGGTTATATCAATTTGGAAAATACCAGCAGATAAATAAAATCCTGTAGGGGCAAACGACCCTTTGGGTTCGACACTTCTTGTAAAAGTTGCTCATGGGGGGAAACCCCCAGATCGCGCTGCCTTACCAACGAAAGTGTCCCCCCGTTCGCCCCTACCCAACATTTGTCTTACTTAAACACTGAAATGATATTAAAGGGGAAAAGTATGGCACAGAATAGTATAGAAGGAATTTACGAGGTTTGTATCGGCGTTAGTGACCCGATTCCGATGATTCAATATTGGGAACAATTCGGTTATCAGATTGGTCAGATGGGTGAATTACCAGCCTCAGCAGTCCAGGATTTATATGGGGTTGATTCCTCCTTGCGCTCTGTGCGACTGACTCACCAGAACGCAGATCATGGCTTAATTCGCCTGATGATCTGGAAAAAACCGACCAATGAAGGATTGAAGTTAACACCCATGAGGGTGACGGGGAATCGCTGGGCAAGTACCTTAACTACTAATGTCTTAAATATTCTCAATCATGCGGAAAAAGCTGAGAAGGATGGTTTACCGATCAAATATATCAATCCTGTCTGGACGGTGATTTATCAAGCACCAAAGGGACTGCCTTTTGTTGATAGTCTGGTGGGAGTCAGAGAAATGATGCTGTTGCAACCCTTGACTCGCCAGGTTTTGTTCCAAAGATTTAACTATACTGTCCCTAATTACGGCAATATCAATCAGTCGGCAACTTTCCAAACTAGCCAGGTTACCCATATGGGAATGGTGATTCAGGATGACAGCAAAGAAACTCTCAAGTTTTACGAAGAAGTCTTGGGATTACTACGCACCCAAGATGAAATAGAAAATACCTATGATAATGCCCCTGGTGGACGACCAATTTTTGAGCTGCAACCTGGTGAACGTTTCTGGGTAACTTCCTTTGACGATCCTCGAGCTTCTAAATCAGACTGGCGATTGGCGCGATCAGGTAGGATGTATATCATTCGCTTTCCTGAAGAAATTACCTTGGATAACTGTTTTCACCAAGCAGAACCTGGCTGTTTGGGGATGTCACTCTACACTTATCGAGTGCAGGAAATCAAGGAATATCGCGATCGCATTATGGCAAGTAAGGCTACAAAAGTCACTCCCATTATTACTAATGAGTTTGGAGAGCAAAGTTTTTCCTTTATCTCTCCAGACGGTTATTTCTGGACATTAATTGATTAACTAATTGAATCGGTGATACCAAATTAAATAGGCTTTGCTGAAAAAGTTTTCTCGTGAGGATAGGGAACGGGGAACAGGGAACAGGCAACAGTTTCAGCCCTAGTTTTCGTAATTTTCCTCATCAGAACTGGTCGTAAGTACAAGATTGTTAGTGTTTAAAAGTCTAT